>JBBTTN010000059.1:0-2005 GCA_038064235.1 Patescibacteria group bacterium | reverse complement strand
TTAATCGGCGCCGTTACCACCACCTTGTGCGCGCCCGCATCCAAATGGAGTTTGGCTTTATCATAACTTTCAAAAAATCCGGTGGACTCCACCACCACCTGAACACCCAACTGCGCCCACGGTAATTTATTCGGCTCGCGTTCTTGAAGAAAAATAATCTCCTGTCCCGCCACGATTAATTTGCCCTCGCGCGCTTCCACGATTTCATCAAATTTACCGTAGGCGCTATCATACTTTAATAAATAAGCGAGATTTTTTAAATCGCCCAAATCGTTCACCGCCACGATTTTTAATTCCGGTCGCTTAATTGCTAATTTTAAAAACGCTCGCCCAATTCTCCCCAAACCATTGATCGCAATTTTTGTTTGCATAGTGCTTTTATTTTAGCACCTATTTATTTTTTAGACAAAAAAATGCCCCCTCACGATTGACGCAAGGGGGCGGTATTTCATTTTTCTGGGACAATTTATTCCACAGGTCTCGTTGGAGTTATAATATTTACCAACCAAAACCCAGCGGTGGAATGTTTACTCACGACTGGCTAGCGTCCCTACCTAGCCTTAGTCGCACCTGTAATCACGAGTTATCATTATTCATGCCTCCATTTATCACTTATGAAGAATGAAGCTTACCCGGACATACCGGTTTGGAACACTACATACTGGATGACCAGCACCATGCTAGTCACCCACAGCGCGACGGCCGACTACACGCGCCGCCGATGCCGGACTCCATTATAAGAAACAAAAGAAAAACTCCCCGGACCCGCCCGAATCGGTGCGATCATAAAGACATCCCAACTGACCAAGTATAGGTGTCAGCTTCCACGCCAACCACCAACCTGATCTCTGCCCACTAGTATACACGAAAGCAAATTCTTGTCAACCCCGTTAGAGGCCGCGAGGGCTCGCAGCGACCCTCTGCCTCTAACGGGGTCAAGCTTCTGCTAAAATATGGCTCAACCAAGCCGTTTTTTGAACAGGGTTTCCAAGACTTTAGGATTAGCCGAGCCTTTACTCACCTTCATCCCCTGCCCGATTAAAAATTGCAAAGCCACGACCTTGCCCGCCTTAAAATCCTCCACTGACTTCTGATTTTCCGCAATAATCTTCTCCACAATCGCCTGCAAATGTCCCTCATCACTCTTTTGGAGTAAATTTTTCTCTTCCGCAATCACTTTCGGCGAACGCTGGTCACTTAACATTAAAATTAGAACATCTTTGGTTCCTCGGGAGGAAATTCCTCCCGACTTTGCTAACTTAATCAAATCAGCAAAGTTCCCCGAACTTGGGAGTTCAACTCCCAAGTTGTCAGTAATGATCTTTACTAAATCGTTAGAAATGTAGTTAGAAGCTAATTTAATTAATTCTTTATCGCCACCCAACTCGCGAGTAATATTCTCAAAAAAAACTCCGAGTTTTAGATCAGTGACATAAGCCTCGATGTCTTCAGCTTTGACACCAAAATCTCGTGCGTAGCGCTCGCGTTTTTCCCACGGCAATTCGGGCAAAGTTTTTTTTAAATCTTGAAATTCGGGAATTTGAGAAATGAAAAGTTTAGGTAAATCCGGCTCGGGGAAGTAACGATAATCCTGCGAAGTTTCCTTTTTCCGTTGACTAAAAGTTTCGCCCTTGACCTCATTCCAACCTCGCGTCTCCTGCTCCACTTTTTCTCCACTTTCAAGCAACTCGATCTGACGATTCTTTTCAAATTCAATTGCTCTTTCAACGGCACGAAACGAGTTGAGATTCTTAACCTCCACTTTTGTGCCGAGATTGCCACCGAGAAGGTTGTCAAGGACTCTCCTTGGGGCATCTTTAAGGAGAGTCCTTGACACCGATTTTTTCACCGAAATGTTCGCCTCCACGCGCATCTCGCCCTTTTCCATATTCGCCTCCGACGCGCCAAGATAACGGAGTAAAAGTTGCAGTTCACGCGCAAAATCGCCAGCTTGTTTAGCGCTAGTAATCACTGGTTCAGTAACCAATTCCATTAACGGCACTCC
>JBBTTN010000058.1:0-5717 GCA_038064235.1 Patescibacteria group bacterium | reverse complement strand
CTGTGGAAAAGTTAAAGATTTGGAGAAATTGTCGTACTAACGGCAGAAGTCGGGCCCCTTTTCCCTATTTATTCACCAGAATCTACTGAAAATAAAGATGATGAAAACGCAAGCAATAGAATTTTTGGATCGTCAGCTTCAGCTGACGATCAATCGGAGGAATGATATTATCGTTAAACCTAAGCGCGGTATTCATTTTTTGGGTTTAGATATTTTTCCTTTCGGCCGGCGACTTCTTGATCGGGCAGTGAGTCGGCTTTATTCTCGTCTTGGACTAAAAAATATTTCCAGTTATTCTGGGATGATTAGGAAACATGGCAATCGGAAAGCAATAAGAAAATTTAACTGGTGGTTTTTTAATATTATGGAAAAACTCAATGAAGTTTGATAAGATGGTGTTATGAAATCAAAGGAGGATAACTATGCTTTTATAGATAGCCAGAATTTGAATTTAAGTATACGGAATATGGGTTGGAAATTAGATTATAAAAAATTCCGTCTTTACCTTAAAGAAAAATATAGTGTGAAAATTGCCTATATGTTTATTGGTTTTGTTGCTCTTAATCAAAGTCTCTACGATAGTCTTCAAGAGGCTGGCTTTATTTTAACCTTCAAGCCGACGATACCTGATGAAGAGGGTAAGATTAAAGGGAATATTGATGCGGATATGGTGTTGAAGACAGTTTTGGAAAAAGAAAAGTATGATCGAGCGGTAATTGTTACTAGTGATGGGGACTTTTACTCTCTTGTGCAATATTTATATGAAAATAAAAAGTTACATACAGTGCTTAGCCCTGATATAGAGTACTGCTCGTCATTACTTAGACAAACAGCAAAAGAAAAAATAGTTTTTATGAATAATTTGAGGACAAAATTAGAGTATAAAAAGAAAAGCACCGCCTAAGGACGGAACCTTAAGAGGTACTTTTCGATACAGATACGAGTGTAGTGTAGCAAACCACTATTTATTGTCAAGCAAATGTACGATAACGACATGGAAAAACCAAAAATTGATATTGAAACAAAAAAAGAAGAGAGTTTTGAGCGACCAACTAATGACATTGAACATGCCGAAGCGGTGGCGCTAGTGGAAAAACACCGAGATTTTTTTGAACATTACGCCAAAGGCAAAATAAAAATTGAGCCGGCGCCAAAAGAGCTACCAACTTTTGCTTTTAATTTAGAGACAAATACGATTTATGTGAACTCAATGTTTTATGAAAGGCTGGGATTTTCGGAAGAAAAAACAGTTTTTGGTACTTTGCACGAGCTTGAACATTTTAACGAAAAAATTCAGATATTGTCTGAAGATGGGGGAGAAAGAAAATTTGAAAAATATTTAAAAAGAATTGAGGAATCCAAAGCTTTTTCCTTGATTGATAATTGTGTGGCTGACATTCGGGAAAATCGTGCGGTGGTGGCAAAGACCAATGAAGGAATGGGTGAATTGGAAGTGAAAATGTATAAAGAAGATTTATTTCCGGAAACAGATTTTACTTCTCGACCTCGGCATATTCAGTTCAGTGAAGCCCTTTTAAGAGAAGCTCGAGTGCCTGATGAAAAATGCAATGTTTCGCCTGAAGTCAGACAAGTATTGGATGAGGTGACAAAAGTGAAAGATTTGATGGAAACAATGACTCATCTAGATACGCCAATGTCTTTGCGGTTAAAATTGCAAGATAAATACATTTGGCCGAAAGTGCAGTCCCTGTTAGAAAAAGATCTAGAAGATAAAAAGAAGCCAAAAGACGGTGGTAGCGGTGGAAGTGGAGATGAAGAAGAAACCGACCCGAATAAAATTTTTGAGGCGGAGTATGTTGAAGCGGAAAAGAAGTTCCCCCAAGCAATGCCGATGGAAGAAATAAAAAAAGCGTTTAAAAAATGGCAGGATGGGAAAGGGGGAAAAAACAAGGCGGATAAAGCAGATGAGGCTTATGCCAAACAAATTGGCGTGGAGAAAAAAGATTTGCAAGAGTACAGAAAAATTGTTGAAAATTTGGAAAAGATGGTAAATCCGGAAACGGATATGAGTTTAATTGAAGAGTTGCAAATTTTATTTTCAAGAATTATTTCCAAGAGATTAAAAAAAGTTCAGGCACCCAAATATCCGATGGAGGAAGGTGAAGAATTGGTGGATCCGGCGCAATTAGTAGCGGATGTTAAAGCGGGCAATTTGCAACCAAAAGTTTGGGAGGACATAGAAATTAAAGAAAAGAAAGGCGAGCGATTTGGCGAGGTGGAAATTACTTTAATTTGCGATCGGTCTAGTTCAATGTCCGGTCAAAAAGCCGAAGAGCAGAGAAAATCTACCGTTTTGGTGATGGAAGTATTGAAGGAATTTACCGAAATTTGCGAGGCTGAAAAAATAAATATTGATAAACCGTTAAAAGTGAAATCGGAAATTTACAGTTTTGCCAGTAGCGCTGAAGATAAAATTCCACTTAAAAAAATGTCGGCGGAATTAGGTGAGGCGGAAAGAATAAATGTTTTAAAAAAACTTTATGAGGTGCCGGGTTCAACAACCGATTTTAATTGCTTAGAAGCGATTGAGGGTAATTTGGATGAACAAACCAAAACGAAAATTAAAATCGGTGAGTTAAAAAAAATCGTGATTGTTTTTACCGACGGCGGTAGCGATAATCCTGCCAAGGTGCAAGAAGTTTTGAAAAACTTGCGCGACAGTGGGGTGGTGGCGATTGGGGTGGGGATTACTAAAGAAGGCGCTCCCGTTTTAGAGACTTACGCGCCAGAGGCGATGGTCGTGGAAGAAGTTTCTAAATTGCCAGTAATTTTAGGCGAGCTTCTGAAAAAACATTTAAAGGATCTTTAATCTTTAATGAATCATAGAATGAGATATTTGGGGATTGATTACGGTACGCAAAAAATTGGTTACGCGCTTTCGGATGAAGCGGGGCGGGTGGCTTTTCCGGGCGGGGTGATTAAGAATGATAAAAACTGTTTTAATTATTTTTTTAATTTAATTAAGGAAAAGCAAATTAACAAAATTGTGCTGGGACAGTCGCTTAATCAGGCTGGTGCGCCTAACCCGATTCATTTTCAGGCGCAAAATTTTGCTAAAGAGCTGGAATTAAAAACCGGTTTAGAGATTGCGTGGTGCGATGAACGCTTTACTTCTAATGAAGCTAATCGTGGTATTGATAGAGATAAAGAGGTTGACGCCCGCGCCGCTACCCTCATCCTTGCTCGCTACCTAGAGCATCTTCATCCCGTTACTTAACCACTGGTTAAGTAACGGGATTCATTTATAATATAATGGATGACTCGTAGTTTATTTAACAAACTTTTTCCTACGCCTAAATATCTAGAAATGCCGGCGGTGGGCTTGGATATTTCCGACCAGTCGGTGAAGTATTTGGAGTTGACGCCAAAGGGTGACGCCCATTTGGTAAAAAAATTTGGCGAGAAGGAAATCCCGCTCGGGATAATTGAAGCGGGAAAAATTAAGGACCAAAAAAAGTTGGAAGAGATTCTGCACGCGTTAAAAGAGGAGCGGGGGATTAAACGGGTATTTGCTTCGCTCCCTGAGGAGGAGGCGTTTATTGTGCGCATCCCGATGCCGGCGATGAGTTTAACAGAACTCCGTGGGGCGATTGAACTTGGGCTTGAAGAACATGTGCCGATCCCCGCCAAGGACGCGGTGTTTGA
Organism: Patescibacteria group bacterium; assembly: GCA_038064235.1. Taxonomy (GTDB): domain Bacteria; phylum Patescibacteriota; class Minisyncoccia; order Phycocordibacterales; family JACOZG01; genus JBBTTN01. The sequence goes on along the minus strand of JBBTTN010000058.1, from coordinate 2,051 downwards.
TTATGAAATTTTAAAACGACCCCAGTCTGAGACCGACACTTTTGACCTTGTAGTATCGGTGATGCCGGTGGCTACCGTGGCAAGTTATTCCAACGCTTTAAAAAATGCCGGTATAGAACTTTTGGCACTAGAGATTGAAGCCCAAGCGATTGCGCGCTCTCTTACACCCTTTCACGCTCGCGAGACCACGCTGGTAGTTGATTTTGGCAAAACGCGCACCAGCTTTTTAGTGACGAGCGGGCACAAAACCTTTTCTTCTTCCACGGTTAATAATATCGGCGGTGAAGATATTACCAAAGCGATTCAAAAAAATTTAAAGGTTGATTATGCCACGGCAGAAAAAATAAAAATCACCAAAGGTTTGCTTCACTCCCGACGCGATAAAGAATTATTATTTTCAGTGATTCCGGTGGTTTCCATTCTGAAAGACGAAGTGGCAAAGCAGTTTAGTTTTTGGGAATCAAAAACTGGAAGTCACGAGAAGGAAAAAATTGAACGCGTGGTGTTGGCGGGCGGGCAAGCCACCTTGCCGGGGCTCGCGGAATATTTAGCGTTAGGTTTGGGGGTGCCGGTGGAGCTCGGTAATGTGTGGACCAATACGCAGTTAATGGCAGTGGCGCTCCCGCCGATGACTTTTAATCAATCGCTCCGCTATGCCACGGCGATGGGTTTGGCGCTTCGCAACGCGCCACGTTAAATTTATGATTAACTTAATTTTAACTGAAGATAAAAATCGGGTGCGCCACAATTATCGCGCGCGGGTGGCGCTGGTGGCGGCGGGACTTTTTCTTGCCCTACTTTTAATTTTTTTGGTGGGTCTCGGTTCACTTTACTTGGTGGTAACTTGGCGTCAGTCGGCAATTGCGGGGAGTTTGGAAACGGCGCGCCAAGGATCGGCGGGTGCCAAGTTTGATACGTTGGAAGGTGAGCTTCGGGGTTTGGCAGAAAAAGTTAAAATTTTAAAGATTGACCAAGAAACCAATTTACCCGCTTCTCAAATCTGGCGCCGGTTGATTGATAAACGCCGACCGGGGATTACCCTACGCGGACTTTTTTTCAGTCGTTCGCCGAGCGCTCTTGGCGAGGCGATTTTAGCGCTTGATGGTAACGCGGTAACTCATCAGCAGTTTGTGGATTTTATTGATTCCTTAAAAGCGGACAAACTTTTAAGTGATATTGAGTATCCGATTTCCTATCAAATAAAGGAAAGTGATATTGATTTTTTAATTAATTTTAAAATTAAGGCGACGCCGGCGACTTTAAAAAATGAAAATTAATCAACAAAAAGGTTCCAGTCTCATTGTCATTCTTTTGATTGACGCTTTGCTCGCCACGGGTGTGGTAGTTTTAATTTTCTTTTTAGCGCGCGCCCAGCGCGTCACTTTGGCGGGCGCCACGGAGATTCGGGAGCTAGCTGAGAAGCGCGCCAATGTGGAAATGCTTTCGCGTTTGACCACCGAACTTAAAGATTTTCGTCCTAAACTTGACCCGTATTTTGTAGAGATTGATACTTTAAACGAGCGCCTTAAAAAAATTGCGAGCTCCGCCGGCGTGGATTTCCAATTTCAATCTATCAATAATTCGGATTTTGAAAAACGCGAGGCGCTCGGCATCACCTTTAGCGCCGAAGGACCATTTAATAATGTCTTACAATTTACGCTTTTGTTGGAAAACGCGCCGTTCAAATTATTTTTTAATCGGGTGGATTTAAAGTTGGTTGATTTTCCCAACGCGGAAAATAAAAATACCGCGTGGTGGTCGGCGAATTTTGACATAACCTTGTTAAGTTTTACCCCAGATTAATATTAAAAAATTATGAATTGGCATATTTTTAAAAAAGCCGGGGAGGGAAAGTTTAAAGTTACTGGGCAAGATAAAAACCAGTTGCATTTTCATCCTAACTTTGCTTGGCGCGCGCTGGCAATCATTCTCGTGATTTTGTTGGTGGGTGGTTTAGGTGGTCTCTATTACCTCTTTTCCACTATTAGTAATGAGGAGCAGGGTGATAGCGTTAAAGCCACGGTTGCCGAACTCGGCAGTATTAACCAAAG
>JBBTTN010000057.1:0-4327 GCA_038064235.1 Patescibacteria group bacterium | reverse complement strand
CAAACCAGACGAGGGAGCTGCCGAAGCGGCTGACCCAGTCCAAGTCCGCCCCCCGCTCCGAGTCGAGCCACCAGACATAGCAGGCCCGCTGGTTACCATCGAAGGAACATTCCTCCGTAGCAACCACGTACATCGGGTTGAGGCCAAGCTTCTCATGGAGCTTCGGTTTGTGTTCGCCAATGGCGAACACTTGCCGCGGGACAGTCCGTTCCAGACCAAATTGCCCGGCCCACGCGATCGCCTTGTCCCAGCTCCCACCGCTAGGGAAGTTGAGGAGAATCAATTCCTCTTTCCCCGAGCCCCCTTCCGGCAGATACTGATCCCCGACCTTGTGGACATTGTAGTCAGCTGGGGTGTTGGGACCGGCGGCATTCACTGCCTCCTGCCAGTCACGGTCGCGAACGACCGGAACCGTCAGAATGTGGAAGCGGCCACCAGGTGGCGGGATGATCGGGGTGCCGATGGTGATTGGGAGCCCGGCCCAGATTCCATCGAGAACACGTCCCATCGTTCCATCATCGAGCGCTGTTTGGAAGCGAGCCCGATTTACCCCATTACCCCTGGCCATCTGCATAAATTGCGCGCCTTGACCGTTGGTCACGGTTACAACCTTTTTAGTGGTCATAACTATACCCTTTCTCTAAAGGCTCACTTCAAGCTCCGACCACAAGTCGGGGCAAGAAGCGGGCTAATGAAATGAACTTCTGCCCCCTATTATACACGAATCACGATTTCTGTCAAGTTTTTAGCCTTTTTATGCCATGCAAGTTTTTATTATTCCGCACTCGAAAAATATGGCTAAGATAAACAATAAAACAATCAAAAGGAAGATATAGACAACAACAGACTCATTTTTATTTTTAATTCGTAAATATTTTTGAATAAGAAAGCCGATAAGACCAAAAAATAACCCATTGAATAAAATAGCGATTGGAAAAACAACAATGGACTTATCTCCTCCTAAATTTACTAACCAAGAAGCAACCGGGCGGAAGAAAAACGGGGCAAGAAAAGCCGCTAAAACTTTTCCTGTGCCGGCGCCGGCGACTAAACCTGTTGCCGCCATAAGTACCGCCAACAATCCAAAAATGAATCCTGTAATAAAACCTAAATATTTTTTCATATTCTTTAGATATAATTTAATTTTACTCTCATTCCCTACTTCCACAAGTGGATAAAAGGTTTGATTAAATTTATTTTCCATATAATTCGTGATGGGTGTTAATTCTTAAAAATTTAATAAGTTCTCCATCCTCAATAAAAATTGCCCGATAATCACCAGTTACATTAATACTTCGACAACCAGAATACTCACCACCCAGTGAATGATTATCTAACAACGGATCAAATTTGTTGAGGAAGAAGATCTTTAATCTTTCTTGAAAAGCTGTCCTAATCTTGGGTTGGAGTTTCTTGTGCTCTTTTATAAATAGACGATGATAATCAACTCGCATACTTTTTCAAATAAGAAACGGCCTCTTCAGCATTATCAAAACTGGGAGAAAAATTTCTCCCCAACTTAATATCACGCAAAGCTACTTTAAATAAACGAGCCGTACGAGTGTTAGGAATTTCTGGTAACAAAGCAGTGATAGTAATATCTAATTTGCCTGCCACAAATGACCTAGTAGCTTGTTTATATAAGTGGCTTAGAGTAATTCCTTGGCTCTTCGCCCGCCTCTGGGCAGCCAGTTTTAACTTTTTATCAATTCTAAAAATCATTTGGGTGGTCATATTTTTAGTATATATGAAATAATAACAATATCAATACACAAGTGGAAAAGAAAAAAGCCGTCAAGGGACGGCGATTTTCTAAAAACTCTGATGAGTTTTAATTATCTTTTGCCACCAATATCTTCGCGGAGTTTCTCAATAAAATTGGCCGCGGCATCCTTGCCACCAAGGCCAAAAGAGAGACCTACGCCAATCGAGAGCGCGAGCATTAAACCACGGAAGAGTTCATTAAGAATATCTTGACCAACTTGCAATTGAGCGAGCGCGGTAAAAATCGCCGTAATCCAAATCGCCCACTTGGCCACCCCACCAAAAAAGTAGGATGAAGAATGACCCACCGCTTTCGCCGAACCGGTAATCACTTTGTACACGGCATCAGCAATCACCGCCGCGATAATCAAGATTAAAGAAGCCACCACAATTTGCGGAATGTAGCCGAGCACTTTAAAAATGAAAGTGTTAACCTCGGTTAATTTCAAGACATCGGTAGAAGCGGTTAAGAAAACAAAAATCACAAACCACTTAACCAAACCACCAAGAAAAGCGCCAACGTTTAAGTGAAAGCCAGCGCGTTCCACCAATTCCTCCAAACCCACATTTTGCAAAACTTTATCCAGTTGCAGAGATTTAATAATGCTCGCAATTGATTTGCCCAAAATGGAAGCGATCACCCAACCGATAACGAAAATAATCACCGCCACCGCCACATTAGGGATAAAAGCGATTACTTTACTCCACAATTTATCAAAGGAGCTATTCAGAACATTGCCCCAATTTTGTAGTAAATTTTCTGACATGTATATAATAATTAAATTACTTAATAATCTTGAATTATAACACGGGTTGAAAAGACGAGTTTTTTACTGTGGATAACCGCGGTTGATGATTTTTTCGTGCGGAAAGTCAAGAATATCGCGCACAAATTTGTCGCAAGCATTAAGCCGATAATCAAAATCGGCGCTGTCAAAAATGGCGTAGACTAATTCTTTGCCAATTTCCGATTCCAACAGTTGCACTTCCTTTTCAATCAAACGTTTTTTTAAGCCATCGCCCACAATCACCAAATCGGCGCGACTGTCGGTGGCATCAATAAAAATTCCGGCAATCGCCAAAAGTTTAATTTTGCCACAATGATTAAACCGTTTGGCAAAATCGCGCCGATCACTCAACAGGTCGGTTTTTAAAATACTTCGGAGCGGTGTGAGAAAAGGAAAAGTGAGGTCAAGTTGCCAACCGCGCTTTCGTTTAATTTTTGGTTGGGCTTTTTTCTTTTTCAGCGAAATGGCGCCATCGCCAGGTAAAGAAATGGGCGATAAAGTGGTTTTGGAACGCAAAAAATTAAGACCTTCAAGCCCAGAAAGTTCCTTTTTTGCCGAACCGAGCGCCACGCGCGAGCGACGCGCCACTTCCTCGGTGGTTATCGCTAGGTCGGGATTCAAGACAAAAAGCCTCATAATCTTAACCTTATCGCCAGTGCCAAACAATTTGGCCAGTAATTCCATAAGCAGTGATGATAACACAAAAACCGCTTTTTGGCGACAAAAAATATCAAGGCTTAGCCTTGATATTTTTTGTCTTATTTTAAAGTCACCTTGCCACCAGCTTCTTCAACTTTTTTCTTGAGCGCTTCGGCCTCTTCCTTCTTCATTCCTTCTTTAAGCATACTCGGCGCGGCGTCAACTAAATCTTTGGATTCTTTCAAACCTAAACCCATCACCTCTTTAATTACTTTAATGATGGCAATCTTTTGCGCGCCAACGGAAGTTAATTCCACATTAAATGAATCTTTCTCCTCGACAGCTCCGACGCTTCCGGTCGGAGCCCCGACGCCAAAGGCCGTCGGGGCCTGCGCCGAAACACCAAATTTCACTTCCAAAAATTTAACCAATTCATTAAGTTCCAGTACGCTCAACTTTTCAATCCCCTCCACCAAAGTTTTAAACTTTGACGGAGTCTCCCTAAACGCTTCTTTAGAAGCGTCGGGCGAGCTACTATCAGTAGCTTTAGCCACTTTTGTCTCTTCAGGCATGATAATTATAATTTTTAATTAAGAATTTTTAATCTTTTACCCCGTACGATTTACGGGGCTCTCTTTTTCGCAATCTCGTTTAACGCTACCACCAAACCGGCAATCGGAGAATTTATCAAATTAACCAACTGTCCGAGCAACACCGGTCGCGCGGGAATTTTAGCAATCGCCACCATTTCCGGCGCGTTTAAATATTTGCCATCAAACACGCCACCAATAATTTTAAGACCCTCCTTTAACTTTTCCGCAAATTGTTGCACTAACCGCGCGGGGGCAAGTTCATCTGGCGCGTACGCCAACGCCACCTCACCATCAAGTGATGGCGCTTCACCCGTGAATTTATTTTCCGCTAAAACTTTTTTGAGCAAAGTTTTTTTAGCCACATAATAATCCACCTTTTCGGCTTTTAGATTATTGCGAAGCGTTACCGAATCGCTAACCTTAAGACCTTTAAAGTTGACAAAAACCAAAGTTTTGGCAGACTTCATCACGCCTGCTAATTTAGCAATAATTTCCTGCTTTTTTTGTTTGCTTATAGCCATAAAATAAAAAATAAACGACTAA
>JBBTTN010000056.1:0-1331 GCA_038064235.1 Patescibacteria group bacterium | reverse complement strand
TAGAGCGGATCATATGATTAACCGCATTTTTGCCGGAACCGCCCACGCCAATAACCTTAATCCGAGCAAAAGTTTCAATTTCTGGACTGACTTTAGGCATATATAAACACCAGATTATCAGTTAAAAAAACAAAAAGCAAATGCCGGTGTTTTAGGGTAAAAACTCTTTGAGCCAGCGAACAAATTTACTGCTGGTTTGGCGGAAAATTTTAACGCTAAAAGCGGTCTCGCGGTCACTGCCTAAACCAAATAAGCAAAGACCATAAGCCACCGACCACGAAGCGTTTTTAATTTGGGTGTTGGGATTGTTGTTATTATCGGCGCCAGTAATTCGGGCGGGGAGTTTTAAATAATTTTTTGCTAGTTTATCAATGTCGGGCAAGTTGCTCCCACCACCGGTGATAATTATCCCAGCGGGTAAAAGCTCATTTCGCCCAATTTTTTTTAATTGGGTTTCAATCAATTCAAACATATCGGAGAGACGCGCCTCAATAATTTCGTCTAATTTTTTCTTGGTGGCTAAATTGCTTTGCCCGAGGGAATTTTTTAATTTTTCCGCTTCCTCCAGTGGCAAGCGGAGTCCCAGTGCAATATCGTTGGTGACATCAGCGGAACCAATGGGTAAAACTTGCACGGTAATAGGCAAACCTTCCTCATAAACCACCATGGAAGTGGTTTGCGAACCCACATTAACCAGCACCACGCCGACGGCTTTTTGATTGTTGGTGAGCGTGTTAAAGCTGGCGGCCAAAGGTGAAGCGATAATATCTTCCACTGTTACGCCAACCGCCTCCACCGTTTTTATTAAATTATTTATATGTTGATTCAAACAACAAACAAAAAGCGTTTTAACTTCCAGTTTATTACCCTTCATTCCTTCGGGCTGACCAAGAATTTTTTTGCCATCAAGTTTAAACGCCAATGAAATGGTGTGGAGAATGCGATAATTATTGATATTTACCAAATTACCCTCAGCCTGCTCGTTGGCGCGTTTAATGTCCAGTTCATTAATTTCAGAATCGGCGCGAGTAACCGCCACTTGCCCCTCGCTTTGGCGTGATTCCAGTCCGACTCCGCCAATTCCCAAAAACACGCCTCGAATTTTAACCTTTGCCACCTTCTCTGCCTCGGCTAATGCTTCCGCAATCGCGCTCTCCGCTTCACTTTGATTAACGATGTAACCACGACGCAGTCCGCGTGAGGGCACGCGCACCATCGCCAAAATTTTTGGCGCGGGGGATTGACGAATCACTTCACACACCACCACTCTGATGGCGCTGGTGCCGATGTCTAAGCCGGTGATGATGTGTTTGGACATTAGGGTTGAGGAA
>JBBTTN010000055.1:0-14258 GCA_038064235.1 Patescibacteria group bacterium | reverse complement strand
ACGGTTGCCGAACTCGGCAGTATTAACCAAAGTGATATCACTAAACTTTCCGCTTATCTTGATGCTCGCGCCACCAACTTTACCCGCTACCAAACCGAAAAACCCCTCGCTCCCGACCCATCTGTTTCACCGAAGTAAAATCTAAAACTAGTTTTTAATAAAATGTTCTTTAATATTTTCAGTGGTGATACACTCAAAACGCGCTTTGGGATAGGTGGTTTTAAATAAAGTGGGTGGGGTGATTTTTTCTTTCCATTTGCATTCATAGGAAAAAATTTCCGCGCCATTTTTTTCTATCACATCAATCTCAATTCCGGTCCGGGTTCGCCAAAACATAATTTCTGGCGGAAAAATTTCCAGTACTCCTTTTTTCATTAACTCGGCGATAAAAAAGTTTTCAAAAATCGCGCCTTTGTCTGGACGGGTATCCATCGGAGAAACAATATCAACTAACGCGTTGCGAACGCCGATGTCAAGAAAGAAAACCTTAAAGGCTTTTTTTAATTCGGTTCGCGGGTTATTGGAAAATGAATAGAGGCGTTTGATGATAAATGATTGTTCTAATAATCTTAAGTAACGATTCACGGTGGTTCTGGTTACACCCAACCCTTGCGCTATTTCATTGAGAGAAACCATTGACCCGATTTGCAAAGCTAGCATTTTTAGTAAATCCTCAAAAATTTTTGAATTACGAATCGCCTCAAAAACAAAAACATCTTTGTATAAATAATTAGTAACGATATTTTTTATCGTAAATAATTTTTCATCAATAGTTTCGGCGGCCACGACGGCTGGGTATGAACCAAATTTCATTAAGGAAAATAGTTTTGCCTCATCCAGATTAGGATATGCTAAACTAATTTCGGACAAAGAGAGAGGCAGAAGTAAAAATTCATACGCTCGACCGGTCATTGGTTCTTTTATTTTATTAGCCAAATCAAACGAAGATGAACCGGTGGCAATAATTTGCACTCCTGGGTAGGTATCATGGAATACTTTTAAAATACTGCCAATGTTTTGAATGGTTTGGGCTTCGTCAAAAACCACAATTTTTTTACCCTGAGTTAGGGGTAACAATTTTTTTGGTTCACCCAGTACAAAATGGGCGCGGACATCAGCCAATTGACAATCATAATACTCACCTTGTTGCTCATACTCTGAAATAATTTTTTTAGCTAAAGTGGTTTTCCCTGATTGGCGGGGACCTAAAATAACCACCATTTTGTTTTTGAAAAGAACTGACATAATGCGTGGTTCAATATCACGGTTAAATATCTTCATATTAGTATCATAACAAATTGCTACTAAACAAGCAATTTGTTAAATTGGCCATAAAACCCTTATGGGGTAAGGTTATTTGGGTGACAATTGATAATCAATTATCTATTTGCGTTAATTATTATTAATTTGCCAGGCTGAATTCTATCAAGGTTTTTTTGATTATCTCATCATCAACAAAAAAGCCGTCTTTATAACTAATTTGTTCTGAATAATCAATGTCCTCAAAAAAAGCAAGTTGGGTTCGGAAAATTTTTTCATTGAATTCGTTCCCAAAAACCTCCACTCCTTTGGCAGTTATTTCAGAAACGGTGTGATGGGCTTTTAGAATAAAATACAAATCAACATAATCCTTCCATTTAGCGCGACGCCCGAGGGCAAATGCTTTCATTGCGGCAAGGGTGAGCAGGTCGGGTAATTTTATAATATCGTCAAGCGATTCAGAAAAATTAATTTTGTAAGGGAATTGAAAAAAGGTAAATTTCACCCCATCAATCAAAAAAGTGTATTCTCCTTTTTTGTTGACGAGAACAGTGTCCAGTTTTCTTTTTTTAGTAATTTTTGCTTTTATTGGATAATTACTAAACTTTTCAAAAGTAAATAAATCAAAATCAATTGACTCTCTGTGCCCAAGGTGAAAGGCGATAGCGGTACCACCAACTAAGCCAAAATTTTTAGTAAATAATTTAACTAATGGCAATAATTTTAATTGGGCTGGGGTCAGAATTTCTTTATGCATATTTTTGAAAATATAATTGGAAATAGTTTTTTACTTCAGGGCGATAATTAATCCTCGGGCGATTAGTGTTCTCTCTAAAAATTTTAGCGACTTCTTTTATTCCCAACAGCGTGATTAACTCTCGGACATCGTTCATATCACCGTAATTTAATACGCCCTCAACTACCACGGCGCTTGAAAGGCCATCATAATTTTTCGTTGACCAAAATAAATACTTTCTTTTTCTGACAAAATCCCCGAGATTCATATTGGCTATTATAGCATAATAATTGCTCACTCGCCTCTAATTTTGCAGTAATTTCAAGTTTTTCTTTGGTGGCATTTTAAAATCTTAAGAACCCTCATGCGACCATTGACGCTCGCGCCACCAACTTTACCCGTTATCAAACCGAAAAACCTCTCACGCCAGATCCGTCAGTTGTGCCAAAGTAAAATCCAATTATCTATTATGGTCAACTTGGTTGTTGTTTATCATCCCCACCGCTCTTGAGAGACGCAGGTATTTTGCTTCCAATTCTTTAAGTTTTTCGGGCGTAATATTTGTTTCATTTTTTAACTTGTTCAGCATTGCAACAATCGGAATGAGCGCGATTTTAGCCGATTCTCGCAAAGGATATTTTGGGGCATCTTCTGGTTTGAGTTCTATAATCAAATGCAACTCTGCGAGAGAATATGCAGATTCAAACGAAACAAGCATTGCTTCAAATTCCGCAATTTCTGGTCCGCATTCGCGTAAATTTTCTGGCGCGATTACGGTTTCTGGATGATCCTTCATCCACTGTTCATATTGCTCTTCTTGCTCTGCTGACAAGCTCGGTTCATTGAATGGATTTTCGATACTCATATATATTTATTGGTTAATTATTAAAACTTTCTTTTGCAAAATATTTATCTTTTAAGAATTCAGTAAAATCATCTAACTCATTTCGGTAAAGTTCAAGTTTTAGCTTTTGTTCTTCGGTAGTAAGTATCGCCAATATTTCTGCGCCAAAACTTTGAACCCGAAAACCACCATAGGCGCCGATTCCCTCGAAGGTTAATCTTGCATCAAATGGAGTTGTTCTTTCTTTATAAAATTCTTCTAAAAAACTCATCATTTTTTTCTGTTGACTTAGATTTTCAATCATCCACTCTTGTTGTTTTTCTTCACTTTCTTTCCAGCCTTCTGGTTCGGGAGCATAAACTTCAACCCACGGAAATGGCAAGCCATATTCCGTTTCCCCATCTTTTATTGTGTGACCTTCGCAAGAACCACTTGTAGTAAACTCATGAGCCAAAAAAATAGCAACAGTTTTTTTGATTTTTTCGTCAACTCCTTTACCAAGACTATCGGCAATTTCGTTTACTTCGCTCAGTTTTTGCTCCCACAAAATTTCTTTTTCAGATTTCGGGTTGAGGTTTAGTTGTTCTGGGTTCATGTGTTCACGGTGATTCTAGCATAAATTTACTCGTATGCCCCCGGCAGGAATCGAACCTACATATCCGGCTTAGAAGTCCGGAGTTCTATCCATTGAACTACGGGGGCAGGATGCACGCTCAAGGATTCGAACCCTGGACCTCCTCGGTGTAAACGAGGCGCTCTAACCAACTGAGCTAAGCGTGCTTCTTTATCCACGGGCATTATGATAGATTAAGTTGGTAATGTCAAAATTAGTAATCCCGATAATTTTTGAGAATGAGAACTTTCTGGTGCTCAATAAACCGGCGGGGATTTCGGTGCATCCGGATGGTTTTAACCAAACGCCAACAATTACTGATTGGCTAATAAAAAACTATCCAGAACTTGAAGGAGTGGGAGAGGCGATGATACTGGCGAACGGGACGGAAATTTCTCGCCCGGGAATTGTTCATCGTTTAGATAAAGACACCAGCGGAGTGTTGGTAATTGCGAAAAATCAAAAAACTTTTTTAGAACTTAAAGAAAAGTTTAAAAATCACAAAGTGGAAAAAACTTATCAAGCGATTGTTTACGGTGAAGTTAAAAAAGATCAAGGCGTAATTGATTTGCCCATTGGTCGGAGCAAAAATGACCCGCGCAAGCGCGTGGCGAGCACACAGGCCGATGGCAAACTCCGCGAGGCGGTTACTCGTTATGAAGTGGTGGAAAAATTTAAGGGTTTTTCACTTTTAAAACTTTTTCCTAAAACTGGACGCACCCATCAGTTGCGTGTGCATCTTAAAGCCATTGGTTACCCCATTGTCGGCGACACGCTTTACGCTTTTAAAAATGCCGAAAATTTGCTCACAATTTCTCGCCAAGCATTACATGCAAATTATATTAAATTTAGTTTAAACGGTGAAAGTTTTGCTTTTGAGGCACCTTTGGCCAAGGATCTGATTGCCACCATTGATTATCTTAAGGGGGTGTGCTAAATTAGCGCCACTTATGCCAACCGCGAATTTCAAAATTTCATCAGCTGATTTAATTGCTCGCGCGGGAGCGGACTTTCGCTCGGGCGATACGGTTAAGGTGTGGCAAAAAATTGTGGAAGGGGAGAAGTCTCGACTCCAACTTTTTGAAGGTTTAGTAATTGCGCGCAAACACGGAGCGGAAGCCGGCGCCACTTTTACCGTGCGACGCACCGCTTCCGGCGTGGGAATGGAAAAAATCTTTCCGCTTTATTCACCAATGATTGATAAAATTGAATTAGTGAAGCGTTCCAAAACTCGTCGCTCCAAACTTTATTACATCCGCGCCAAAACCGCGAAGGAAATCCGCCGCAAAACCAAACATCTCACCGCCGACAAGGTTGAGGTTACGGAATAACCCCCTTAATCCCCCTTACTTTAAGGGGGAAAGAATTTTGATCCCTCCCTTAATGTAAGGGAGGGTAGGGTGGGTTATAATTGAAAATTTTTGATTTTCGAGTAAACTGAAACCAATTGCGCGGGTGGCGAAACTGGCAGACGCACTACCTTGAGGTGGTAGCGCCCTCACGGGCTTGGAGGTTCAAATCCTCTCCCGCGCATTGTGAATACTAGTGAATAAGCAAGGGAAGCGAGTCGAGGTGCGGAAATTTTCGGCAGAAAAATAGGTGAAAATATAAATTTGCTTATTTTCAGATATATGCTAAAGTGTAAATATAGATAATTATAATTACAGATATGAAACAAACATTTAAAGCAGGTATATATAAACAACAGTTGGAATACAAGAGTTTCAGCCCCTTTCCTGTAAACAAACCGTTTGAGTGGGATGACAAAAAAATTGATATTTTGCTTTCGGAAGCGATGCGTCTTTTGGGTGAGCTAAATGCTTATTCCACACTTGTGCCTGATGTAGACTACTTTATTAAAATGCACATCGCAAAAGAAGCGACTACCTCCAGTCGTATTGAAGGTACAAAAACCGGCATTGATGAAGCCCTTTCCCCCAAAGAAGATATTCAACCAGAACGAAGAGACGATTGGCGAGAAGTGCAAAACTATATTCAAGCGATAAATTATTCAATAGGAGAGTTAAATAAACTTCCATTATCAATCCGCTTGTTAAAATCCGCTCACAAAATTCTTCTATCTGGAGTACGGGGTGAACATAAAACTCCAGGAGAAATAAGGACAAGCCAAAACTGGATTGGCGGGTCAAATTTAAAGGATGCGTTTTTCATCCCGCCACATCCTGCTGAAACGGGAGATCTCTTATCAGATCTCGAAAAATTTTGGCATAACAAACATTTGGATATGCCTCTGCTCACGAAAATTGCAATGAGTCATTATCAGTTTGAAACTATCCATCCTTTTCTTGATGGTAACGGTAGGATTGGTAGGCTTCTGATCACTCTTCAGCTTGTAGAGGCGGGGGTGCTTCGTCGTCCAACACTTTATCTTTCAGACTTCTTTGCACGGAATAAAGGATCATATTATGATTCCCTTTCTTTAGTGCGCTCATCAAATAGTATAGAGCAATGGATAAAATTTTTTCTATCCGGTGTTATTGATACCGCAACAAAAGGCAAGGAAACCCTTGAAAAGATAGTTATTCTGCGTCAAAAATATGAAAAAAAAATAATGACTTTGGGTAGACGAGCAGAGCTTGGCCAAAAATTATTACTTAACCTATTTTCGCAACCTATTATGGGCGTGAACCAGATTGCATCGGAACTTGATGTGGCTTTTGTGACGGCAAATCGTCTTGTGGAAGAATTTATGCAAAAAGAAATTATCTCAGAGAAAACCGGTTTTTCGAGAAATCGTTCTTTTGAATTGCATGAATATGTTGCTTTATTTGATAAATAATTTATAGCATTATCCCATGCGAGAGGTTTACAAACCTCTAACGGGGTGGTATGATGATGGGCAGTTAGAACCCCATATTTTTTAAAGAAGGGAGGTGGGGAATGGCGCGGAAGTTGAAAGACTGGAAATTGTGGGAGGTTATAATAAGTCATCCGCCTGACCCAGCGATTATTGAAAAAAGATGGGCGAGGAGTAAAAAAGAGGCGATCAATTTTGTTCGCGGTGGATATTACGGTAGAGGAGAGCGAGGGTCTTGGACTCTTGCTGAATTGACTCGCGAAGGTGTTATTTTTTCTGCCAAGCTAGTTTCGTCCAAAGAACAACAAGTTCTGCAGCGCGAGTTTGAAAAAATAGTTGCGCCGGTTTTAAAAATCCATACTCAACTTCTCTTGCCGATGATTCTCCCCGTCAACCCCCGATTTTGAAAACGCGTTCCAGAGCATCGGAACGCGTTTTTTTTCTTGCCCGCCGTAGCTTTAGCGAAGGCGGGTGTGTTAGAATATAAATTAAATGGATTCAGTTTCCGCTAAACAAGATCAGTTAAATGCCATTCTTTCATCAATGGCGGAGGGGTTAATTGCGGTGGACACTTCACGGCGAGTAATTATTATGAATCAGGCCGCCGGGATTTTACTCCGACTTTCACCAGCTGAAGCTCAGGGGCAAAATTTAAACGAGATTTTATTTCTACAAAAAGACGGTCGTGATTTGCGGGTTGAGGAATCGCCTTATGAGCGCGCGATGATTGATAAAAATATCATCACCCTCACCTTACTTGATAAGATCTCGCTCAAAAATCGTCACGGGCAAATTTATCCGGTTTCGCTGATGGCGGCGCCACTCCTTTTGCAAGGCGAGGTGACGGGCGGAATTTTACTCTTCCGCGATATCACCAAAGAGCGCGATGTGGATCGCACCAAAACGGAGTTTGTGTCGCTCGCCTCGCATCAATTAAAAACTCCGCTTTCGGCAATTAGTTGGTATGCCGAAGCAATGTTAAATGAGGAGGTGGGGGGATTAAATGAAAAACAAAAACAGTATTTGCAAAATCTTTATGACTCCAATCGGCGGATGGTGGGTTTAGTGAATTCACTTTTAAATGTTTCGCGTTTGGAACTCGGTACTTTTTTGGTGGAACCGGAACCGACCAATGTGCTTGAATTAGCTGAGAGTGTGCTGGCGGAATTGGCGCCCGCGTTGATCGCTAAAAAAATTAAATTAGAAAAAGTTTTTGCTACCGATGTGCCGGTGATGAATCTTGACCCGAAATTAGCGCGGATGATTTTTCAAAACTTGCTTTCTAACGCGATTAAATATACGCCGGCTGGCGGGCAAGTAACGCTCGCAATTAATTTAGCCGATGAGTTTTTACTGATTCGCGTGGGCGATTCCGGTTATGGCATCCCCACTAACGATCAAAAAAAGATTTTCTCTAAACTGTTTCGCGCCGATAATATCCGCGAAGTGGAGGCCGAGGGCACGGGGCTTGGACTTTATATTGTTAAGTCCATCGTGGAGCAAGCGGGCGGGCGAGTGTGGTTTGATTCACTGGAGAGCAAGGGTACCACTTTTTATGTTACTTTGCCTCTTTCCGGGATGGTGAAGAAGACGGGTAGCCGAGCGCTTTCATAATTGTATTGACTGATTTGGTTTGATATACTCGTGATTATGATAAATGTTAATCAAATTCAAAAAATTGGTTTTAATGTTTCGCTCCCCGCTGTTTTACAAAAGCTTGTTTCCGACAAGTTAGCCAGTGGCGTTTACTCCACTGAAAGTGAGGTGGTGGAAGAGGGCTTGCGTTTACTTAATGAAAGAGATGAGTTGCGTCGTATTCGTTTAGCTGAAATAAAAGAAAAGATTGCCATTGGTTATGTTGAATCAACTCGTGGTGAAGTTCTTGATGGGAATAAAGTTTTTGACGGTTTGGAAAAACTTTGTTCGTCATGAACGCTTTTTTTGTTACTCAATCTGCTCAAGCAGACTTAGAATCTATTAGAAAATTTATTGCTGATGATGATCCTGATTCTGCTTTGTTGGTAATTAAAGAGTTACGACAAGCATTTGAGCGTTTATCAACTCTACCAAATATTGGGCACCTGCGTAATGACCTCGCGCCTGGACCACTTCGTTTCTGGCCAGTTCGCTCATATTTAATTATTTATCGTCCCGAATTAAATCCCATTCATATCATTCGCATACTTCACGGGGCTCGCGATGTGCGAGCAATTCTTGAAGATTTGTAAATTTGTAAATACCCCGCTAATTCTTTCTCGGTAACAGTTTCAATTAGCTAAAGGGGGTTGTGGCTGGAAACTTGGCCATCTGCTATAATACAGGTCTATGGAAAAAGTAAAATATAAGATTCTTTTAGCCGAGGATGATAAGTTTCTTTCAATCGCCTTGGGCGACAAGCTTGAGCGCGAGGGTTTTATCGCCATTAAAGCGCCCAACGGTTTAGAGGCGCTGGGTTTAATCAGGTCGGAAAAGCCTGATTTGATTCTGCTTGATTTAATCATGCCCCAACGCACCGGTTTTCAAGTGCTGGAGGAATTAAAGAAAGACGCGGAGTTGGCAAAAATCCCCGTGGTGGTGCTGTCCAACTTGGGTCAGGAACCCGACCGCGAAAAGGCCAAAGCGCTTGGCGCCGTGGATTATTTAGTCAAGTCGGATGTGCAAATGGGCGAAGTGGTGGAAAAACTCAAAACTTATTTAAAATAAATTGATGGTAAAAACTCCCGAGGAATTAAAAGAACTGTTGGTGGTACCCGGGCTAATTAAAGAAGCGGATTTTGCTTTGGCGCAAGTTGACAGTGTGACTTCGGGTCAGAGTTTAGTGGAGCTGTTGGTGGAACGCGATTTGATTAAGGATGAGCAATTGGGGCAATTGATTGCGGAAGGGCTTGGCGTTCATTTTTTAGATGTGACTCAAGAAAAAGTTGAACCGGAAGTTTTGACGCTAATTCCAGAGGCGGTGGCGCGGGAGCTTGGCGCCGTGGCGCTCAATCGGAGTGCTCAAGGAATCAAAGTGGGGATGATTAATCCGACAGATCTTGAGGCGCGCCACGCGTTGGAAAAGCGTTTGGGCGAACCGGTGGTTACTTTTTTTATTACGCCACGGGGACTGAAGGAAGTGTTGCAAAATTATCGCGGAAGCATTAAAGATGAGTTAAACGCTTTGGTGGCTAAACTGGCAACGAGTTTAACCAAGGACGAACAAAATGAAACGGCGGTAAAAACCGTGGATGCTATTTTGCAATACGGTTATCAGGCGCGAGCTTCCGATATCCATTTGGAACCGTCGCGAGAAAAAATCTTACTCCGTTTCCGCATTGATGGCGTGATGCACGATATGCTCTCTTTACCGACGACCCTGGAAGAAACTTTAGTGAGTCGGATTAAAGTCATGGCGCGGTTGCGGATTGATGAACACT
The DNA here is from genome assembly GCA_038064235.1 of Patescibacteria group bacterium. GTDB lineage: Bacteria > Patescibacteriota > Minisyncoccia > Phycocordibacterales > JACOZG01 > JBBTTN01. The sequence goes on along the minus strand of JBBTTN010000055.1, from coordinate 4,571 downwards.
TAACCGCGCAGGATGGCAAATTGCAATTTAATATCGGGGGCAATCCGGTGGATGTGCGCGTTTCCATTTTGCCCGTAACCACGGGCGAGAATGTGGTGATGCGGATTCTCTCGGAGGAAAGTCGACGGTTCACTCTCACGGATTTGGGTTTGCGTGAAGGGGATTTAGTTAAAGTCAAACGGGCGATTGATAATCCTCACGGCATGATTCTCGTGACCGGACCGACGGGCTCGGGCAAAACCACCACCGTGTACGCGGTGATGAAAATTTTAAATACGCGCGAGGTGCATATCTCCACCATTGAAGATCCGGTGGAGTATGAAATTAAAGGCGTGAGCCAGATCCAAGTAAATGCTAAAGCTAACTTAACTTTCGCTTCCGGACTCCGTTCCATCGTGCGTCAAGACCCCGATATTATTATGGTGGGCGAAATTCGTGATGAAGAAACGGCGGGGATTGCGGTGAACTCGGCGATGACGGGTCATTTGGTTCTTTCCACTCTTCACTCCAACGACGCGCCCACCACTTTACCCCGCTTGCTGGATATGAAAATTGAACCGTTTTTAGTGGCGTCAACGGTAAATGTGGTAATCGCTCAAAGGTTGGTGCGCAAAATCTGTAGTCGTTGCCGGCAGTCATATCAAATCACCGCTGAAGAAAAGAAAATGATTGAAACCGATGAACATCTAAAAAACATTTTTGCCGAGGTTGGTTATAAAAAATTGGATGGACTGACTTTTTACCGTGGCGCTGGTTGCGCGGTGTGCGGGCAAACTGGTTACAACGGGCGGATAGGAATTTTCGAAGTTCTTGAAATGACGGAAAAAATTAAAGAGTTGGTGGTGGCGCGCGCCTCTTCCGGTGAAGTTCTTAAAATGGCAGAAGCTGGAGGAATGTCAACCATGCTTGAAGACGGTATCACCAAAGCCCTTGATGGCACCACCACGCTTGAAGAAGTCCTGCGAGTGATTCGGGTTTAGGATTTTAAAGAAATGAAAAAGGATTTTCAAACTTGGCATCTAAACAAAAGCAACTTGCATGAAAATAAGGAGCGGCCATTTTTTCATGAGCGCGAAATTTGGTTTACTTCGGTTGGCGTAAATATCGGTTTTGAACAGGATGGCAATGGTGAGAGATTCATGCGTCCAGTTATTGTAATCAAAAAGTTTAATAATGAGGTGTGTTGGTGTTTACCGCTAACTAATAATCTTAAGAAAGGCAAATATTATTTTCCATTTAAATTTTCTAAAGAAAAAGTTAGTACAGCCATTTTATCGCAACTTCGTTTAATGGATTCAAAACGTTTCCAATATAAGATTGGTGATATGAAAGAGGAGGATTTTATTGAGATAAAAAGAAAACTCACGCAATTCTTTGCGTGAGTTTTCTCAATTTATATTTTATACTCCCTTGCGGGAGAGGGCCGAAGCCATTTGTACCCACAATTATATTCTTAGTTTTTCTTTCGTCCATATTGACAACAATAAACAATTATGCTTAAAATATAACCAGACACCAACGGAAATTGTTTCCGTGGCTTGAAATCAAAGGTTTTTGACAAGGAAAGGAAGCTGGTTATGCCTAAAAAAATGCCCGGTAGCATTCAGAAAAAGTCGAAAAAGATGAACCCTATCGTCTGTGTCAATCGTTCTATTTACCCCCCTTACCCAGCCTACCCATACAGGATGGTAAAAGTGACGCACCCAGGGTTGGACAAAATAGGTCCAGCACGATTTGATATTCGCAAACTTAAACCATGGCTTCACAACAAGCAGAAAAGCGATCAATGGATTCATGGTTACGAGATCTACGAGTATCTTATTGCGGAGAAAATTTTGCAGAGCTGTCTTGGTTTGCTCGATCTGGTAGAAATAAAAAAAAGAGGTCCAATTTTTTTCCGCCAGTACTTCAAAGACAAAGCTGCGAATGCTTGGAAATCAGTTGGGGTAGACTTTAATGGCGCTCTATTCGTCCCATTTCTCCGTGAGGAGGGCGCTAGTGAAGTTGTGCTGGATTGGTGCCCACTCAACTCTGGGATGGACGATAGATACGTGGCCTTGTGTTTCCCGAAGTAGGTCTAAGATTACAAAATATGGAAATAGAACCGCACTCACTATGGTGCGGTTTTTTTCTTTTTTAACATTCCTACTCTCTTTTAAATTTAGGCGTGGTAGAATTAGAGGATGAGTAAGGACATTTCATTTGGGCGGGCCCGCCCGAACGTACTGGTTCGGTACGGGCGGGTAAATCTTACGGATAAGGTATTACTCGCCAAACAACTTTCGCTAGAATTGCGTTCGGGGCTAACACTCACCGATGCTCTCGCCGTGTCGGTGGATTCATCGCAAGGTAAATTAAAAAGTATATTGCAAAATGTTTTACACGCCGTGGAGTCGGGGCAAACTTTTTCCGGTGCCCTTGGCGCCTACCCGAAAATTTTTTCCGGTTTGTTTATTAACACCGTTTTTGTGGGCGAGTCGTCGGGCACACTGGCAGATAATTTAGAAAACATTGCCAAAGAGCTAGAAAAGGAGCGCGAATTGGCAAGCAAAGTTAAGGGCGCGATGATTTACCCGATTGTGGTTTTGATTATCACTTTTATTTTAGGTTTAGCTTTGTCATTTTTAGTACTACCTAAAATTGTGCCACTTTTTCAAGGGCTTAAAGTTACCTTGCCATTTAGCACTCGCGCTCTAATTTATTTTTCAAACTTAATGGACAATTACGGTTGGCAAATTTTTGTCGGCTTGATTATTTTAATAATTTTTTTACTCTGGTTTCTCCGCCAAAAATTTATTCATCCCGTCACTCACTGGCTGTTGGCGCGTTTGCCAATTATTGGTCCGGCAACGCGCGCTTTAAACCTTGCGCGTTTTACGCGGAGCTTGGGCTCGCTTCTTAAAAGCGGGCAAAACGCGGTGGAGTCGCTCGCCACTTCCGAGCGCTCACTTAATAATTATTATTATCGTTTAGCCATCAAACGAGTTGTGTCGCGTGTTTCGGGCGGAGGTAAACTCTCGGAAGCCTTGGCGGAATTTCCGAAACTTTTTCCGGTGATGCTAACACGGATGATTCGGGTGAGCGAGGAATCGGGCAAGTTTGAAGAAACTTTATTTTATTTAAGCGATTTTTATGAATTGGAATTAAATAAAATTACCAAAAATCTCTCCACGATTATTGAGCCGGCGATGTTGCTCTTGATCGGTCTCGTGGTTGCCGGTTTGGCGCTCGCTATCATTACTCCAATTTATGAAATCACTGGCAATATTAAAAGATAGGGGCTTTCCCCGAGCGAAGTCGAGGGGTTTTGCAATCGTTGAAGTGTTGATTACTTTGGCAATTACCGTATTGCTTTTGGCGCTAATTTTGCCAATTTACGGCAATCTTTTTCCTAAAGAAAGTTTAAGAGAGGTGGCGCGAACTTTTTCTGAACAATTAAATATGGCTAAAATGCGAAGTCAGGTTGCCCTTAATGGTGTGCACTATAGCCTAACTTTAAACATTAACCCCGTTGGTTCAGATTCATACACCATTAATCCGGGCAGTCAGACTACAAATTTGGACTCAAATATTTTTCTCTCCACCAATCTTTCAAGCAACATTATTAATTTCAAGTTTGGCGCTGGTGAACCGAGTGTTTTGGGGCAAATTATTTTTAGCAATCAGGCGGGCGAAACAGCAACTGTTACGATAGCCAAGTTTGGCAGAATATTTAAAGAATGATTTCAAAATCTTTTAAGCATGGGACAAGTATTATTGAAGCCGTTTTGGCTTTGGCGATTTTTGCGCTGGTGGCTTCCAGTTTAGCGTCACTCGGACTCGGTGGGGGCAGTGGCGCGATTCAGTCTGCCGATAATTTGGAAGCCGACCTATTGGCGACGGAAGGTTTGGAAGCGGTGCAGGCGATTAAAAATCGCGGGTGGAATGAATTAAATTTTGCGCCAACCAGCGAGTTAATTAATAATCGCTTTACTCGCACGATAAATTTTACTCCAACCACTCCGGCTGATCTCCGCCGGCGCGAGGTCAATGTTAAAGTCAGCTGGTCGCCTCGCTTGGGTGTTATCAGCGAGGCGCGTCGGCAAACCTTGCTCACTAATTGGGATTCTAAACGCTGGCGTCAAACCGATTGGTCGCTCGGGGCGGGGCAAACTAATTGGTTATCGCCTGCTCGTTTTGAGTCCGGTAATTTAGATTTTTCCACTGTTGGAGAAATTAAGTTGCCGAGTGTGCCGACTAACTGGTCGCAATACGCGCCAAGTCCGCCAGCCGCCAATTTGTTTGATGTTCACTGTTTATCAGCGAGTCAATGTTGGGCGGTGGGAGCGGCAAGTACCGGTGGTGAAGTGATTCTTCGTTGGGATGGTAATGTTTGGACAAGACTTGCCCCACAACCGACGATTCCGGATTTGAGTATCAATTCAGTTTTTTGTGTATCAGCCAGTGATTGCTGGGCAGTGTGGGATCAGAGCAATGGCGAAACCATTCTCCGTTGGCAAGGTGGTCCCGCTTGGACCCGCTTGACCTTAAGTGCCTTAATTCCAAATGTTAATTTAAATAGTGTGTTTTGT
>JBBTTN010000054.1:9484-16335 GCA_038064235.1 Patescibacteria group bacterium | reverse complement strand
GTGGTTGTCCGATGATCCCTAATCCACCTGAGAATGCTAATGCTCTTTGGGGTCCGCAAACGGTTTTTGCAAACAAGGCTCATTGGTGGGATTTAAATCGGGGATTATTCTTTTACTCTGGCGGCGCCGATGACCAAAATTTTCCAACCGTTTTTAACGCTTACTGTCAAAACAATCCAACCATTTGCGAACAGTATTCCTATTCAAACGAAATGCCAGAGGGATTGAGCCCATGGTTTGAGATTGTGTTGCCATCGCCTGGCGTAATTACCGTTGCCTCTCCCACCGCGGTTTCTCAGTGGCTCACGGGCTCGTCTCAAACCATTCAATGGGCTAGCGTCAACATCCCCCCTACCAATCAAATCAATATCCAACTCAAGAGCAGTAACTCGCCAATCAATCATCCTAATCTCGCTTTACACAAAGGTCCCAATGATGGTTCGCAAACGATCACGGTGCCAGTGGTGCCAACCGGTAATTATTATGTGGAATTATCTACTGGCGCCGTCAACGGCGTGGCGGTGCCAGTGGCAACGAGTAGTGTGTTTACGATTACCGCGCCACCACCATCTACCGTCCCCACTATTACTGTTACCAGACCCATCGCCAATACTACTTGGAAAGTTGGTTCGGTTCAAACCGTTACTTGGTCTAGCGCCAATGTGCCAACGACTCATCGGATATTTATGAAAGTTTTCACTGCCACCAACACTTATTTATCCGGCGCGATTCCTTTTGATCAAGGGGTTAATGATGGCAATCAAACGATCACGGTGCCCAACCTTGCACCGGGTTCATATTATCTTCAACTTTGGACCCAACCAATAAATAACCTCGCGGTGGCACCTAGCAATAGCGGAATATTTACGATTACTCCGTGAAGTGGTGAATTAAAAATATGGTATAATTTAATATAATAATAAAAAATAAAAATGAAAAGGCAAATTTTGTTTGTGTCTTTATTTGTAATCACCGCACTCATCGGCGGACAGGTGGGCAAAATACTTACCACCGATTCCTCGTCGCAACTGGCGGCGACTAACCCGACTGATAGTTATTTAACTGTAATGGCTCCGTCGGCTGGGGAAACTTTGCAGATGAGAGCAAAAATGATCAGATGGTCGTCAGTAAATATCCCTAGAACCAATCCGATATTTATGAGACTGATGAAAGCGGATGGAACGCCGATTGATGAAACCCAAAGTGGCATTTCTTTTACCACCACAGGAGCGAATGATCTAAGTGAAAATATTACTTTTTCCAATTCTTTAATCGCGGGAGATTATTATCTTGAGTTAACCACTGCGAGCATCAATGGAGAAAGTGTTCCATCCGCCAATAGCGGGGTTTTTAGTCTTGTCCATATTCCTTACTCTATGATTTCCGTTACAGACTTAACTGGACGAAATTACTCAGCAGGAGAAACAATTGATTTAACTTGGACTGCTACTCCCGATGTCACTCTAAGTTCTGATTCAGTTACCAGTTTGCCGAGGATGATTATAAAATTATATAGAAGCAATGGCACTTTAGCGTCACCGTCTCTTCCGTCGCTTCAAGGTGGCAATGATGGACAACAAACAATTACATTACCTCTTGGTCTTGCTGTGGGCAGTTATTACATTGATGTTTGGACGACTCCAATTGGCGAGGTCAATGGATTTGGTGGCGTATCTCCATTGCGAGTCAGAACCGGCACTTTTAATATTGTCCCCGCCACAAATTATTCCATCACCTTTAATACTCCCACTTCCCCCGACGGCAACGATTCTTTTATTGTTGGTTCGCCGTTAACTGTTAGTTGGAGTTCGCAGTTGCCTACTAACCCCGCTCCGTTACTGCTTGAACTTTTAAATGCCAGCACTGGCGCTGTGGTAGGATCGGGAATCGATATAACTCCGCCTCACAATAATCAATATTATTTTTCCGCTTTGTCTGGTGCGCCAGGCAGTTATCGCTATCGTTTAACTTATCAAGTGACTGGTCAATCTGTGGTGACTGCCACCAGTCCCAGTTTTAATCTCATCGCTGATCCTGCCACGATATTATTGCCCGACATCACCGCGCCTTCCGTTCCGACTGGTTTTACCGCCACCCCTATTTCTTCCTCGCGAATTAATCTTTCTTGGAATGCTTCCAATGACACTTCACCGGTCGGGCAAACCAGTTCGGGCGTGGCTGGTTACTTAATTAATGTCAACGGCAATACTTTACCGCTGATTACGGGGACTAGTTACCAACATACCGGTCTCTCGACTAATACTTTTTATGGTTATGGGATTAAGGCCGTTGATAGAGTCGCGCCGGTAGCTAATCAATCTGCTCCTACTACTGCGAGCGCTACGACCTTAAATGTTTCAACTAACGGTGGCAATGGTGGTGGCCCCGGTGGCGGTTCTAATCCAAAAAGCGTGAGGTTGATCAGTCCTAACGGTGGAGAAGTTTTGAATCGTAATCAAGTTAATGTTTTTACTTGGCAAGAAAGCAATATCCCAACTTCGGCAACGCGCGTGTTGCGTTTAGTCAATCCTGCTAATCCAACAATAGTTTTAGCTTCTACCACCGTTACCACCGCTAATGCTTTTTCTTGGCCGGCTAATTCCGCTTTACTTATTCCCGGCAGTTACAAAGCGGAAATTCGCGTGACTAGTGGCGGTCAAACGGTTAGTGATTTGAGCAATAATTCTTTCACCGTGACGGCATCAACTACTGTAGCCAACCCGCCTCCGGCAACAGTTCGTCCCGTGCAAGTTTTCGTTAAAAACGCTTTGACGGGCGCTAATTTATCAGGCGTGTCGGTGCTAATTATGAAAAACAATAATCTGGTTACGGTTCAATACACCGCCGTAGATGGCAAAACTCCACCAGTTAATTTAAATGTTAATGAAACTTACACAATGAGCATTGGTCGATCGGGTTTTATTTATCCCGGTTTAATCAGTTTGCCAATAACCGCCGGTGTTAATAATTTTGTCGCCGGTCCGTGGAGTTTAAGTCCCAAAATTAGCGCGCCGACGGCTCGCGCTACCAGCACGCCTAATAATGCTAATCGCACCGCCTCCACCACAGCCACTTCCACCACTCCAGCTTCAACTATTCAGCCCAAATTCCAAATTACTTTTCCCGTGGCAGGTTTAGAGTGGCCTGCCGGTTCCAGTCAAACCGTGCTTTGGTTGAGCGAGGATATTCCCGCGGAGAATTTAATTTTTATGAAAATCAAAACCGTGGCGGGTTTAACGGTGCCGAACGCGGTGGAATTAAATCAAGGCTCCAATGATGGAACGCAAACGGTAACGCTTGCCAACAATTTGGCGCCCGATATTTATTATCTGGAATTTGACACGCATAAAGTTAATGGGGTAACGGTGCCGCTCGCGCAAAGCGAAGTTTTTGTGGTTACGCCTTCCGCTAATCCAACTCCCACCAGCACTTCCTCGCCTTCCGCTCTCTTGCAACCGCAATCGGATAATCCTAATTTGCTCCCAGCGCTTGATTCTAAATCCAGTCGCAACATTTTATCGCTTGCCATTGTTCTCATCACCATTGCCAGTTCCGGACTGATTCTGTTAAAAATTTTCCACACTAACGCCAATAAATTTTCTTGAGCTAATGAAATTTTTTCTTCCGTTTATTTATTTGTTTGCCTTGGTTTTTATTTTTATTGGCGGTCAAATCGGACGCCTGATTATCCCCAACACTTATTTACTTTCCGCGGTGGGCGATAGCCCTGAGCTCGCGCCGTCAATTAAATTTGTCAAACCTTCCCCGGGCGTAATTTGGGTCACGGGGATTGATAAAACCATTACTTGGACAACCGCTAATATTTCCCCGAGCGCTACCATTTTTTTGCGTCTCTACACTGAAGATGGGCAATATATTCCCGAAGTCAATAACGGTTTGCCTCTTTCCGCCGGCACTAATGATGGCACACAGACGGTGGTTTTTTCTCCCAAACTTTCTTATGGTCAATATTATTTAGAGTTGGACACTTCCAGCGTGAATGGCGTGAATGTGCCGGCCACGCGCGTTGGCCCTTTTTATATTAGTCCGCCAAAATTTATCAGCTTTCGCGAACCGTTAGAGGGCGCCATTTGGCCGATAAATTCCGGTCAAAATGTTAGTTGGTTTGCCAGTTTACCCACCTCGGACCCGTTAAAATTGGAACGGCTGGATGTGAATAATAAAGTGATGGAAACAATCATAGATACACCCAACGACGGTAATTATTTAGTGCCAATCGTGGCCGGTCCGGCGGGGGAATATCGTTATCGTTTAACTTCCACTTTGGGAGTGGACGATACGGTGGTAACCAGCGGACTTTTTAAAATTGTGCCGGCGCAAACCACTTATTGGCTCAAAATTGATTCGCCCGTAGCAGACGAAATTTGGCCGGCGGGTGGTCCCGCTCAAACCGTGCGTTGGTCCAGTAATTTGCCGGAGTTTGAAAAATTTAAATTGGAACGAATTAAAATCAATAACAACAAAGTGGTGGCGACAAATGCTGATTTAGCCAATTCCGGTTTTTTTACTGTAACCATTATTCCCAACACGCCGGGCAAATATCGTTACAAACTTTCTTCAACTTTACGACCGGATCCGACGGCAGAGAGTGAGATTTTTGAAATTGGCAAATTACCCAATTCCCTGCCTTACGCGATTACCATTCCACCTCAATTTGATTTGACGGGCAAACAATATGTAACGGGCAGTTTAATAAATTTAAAATGGACCACCAGCGCCAATATTCCACAGAGCGCCGATTTGCCCACAACCAGTTTACCGCGGATGATTGTGCGCTTATTTAAAAGCGATGGCACCGCGGTGGTGCCGGGTATTTCGCCAATTATTCAAGGCGGTAATGATGGCGAACAAAGTGTAACTTTGCCAAGTAGTGCGGTGCCCGGAGATTATTATTTGGGACTGGTTACCACGCCAATCGGGGGCGCGGGCGGGGTGGATGTGCCAGTGGTGAAAACCGGAATTTTTACGGTTATTTCCGCGGTGAGCGGTTCTAATTCAGTTAATCAAACCGTGGTGGCGCAAAATCAAAATCAAGTTATTGCCACGAGCACAGAACCGGAAATTATTCCAACCCCACCGGAGACTTTACCACCCCTACCCACTTGGGTTTATCTTTGGCTCACCACGATTGTCTTAATTTTAATTGCGATAATTATCGTGATTTTTCGTAACCCCCTTAATCCCCCTTATCCTAAGGGGGAGAAAATTCGGAACCCTCCCTTAGGGTAAGGGAGGGTAGGGTGGGTTAATTAAAGGGGAGTTACATTGTTGCTTTATTTATTAATTGTTATTATTTAACTAATGAAAAACAAAATTATTATCGCGTTTCTTTTATTAGCTATTTTATTTCCTTCAATTTCTTTCGCTCAAATAACTAACTCAAATCAAGAACAAATAAGTTCTATTTTGAGTCAATTAAGAAATATCTTGGCAACCTTGGTTTATAAGTATCAGCAAATTGCGGCTGTTAGATTAAGTAATACTGGTTTAATTCCACCAACCCTCAATATCCAAATTTTATCGCCAGTTGTTGGCGAGGCTTGGACTCGGGGTGAACAAAAAATAATTTCCTGGAGCAATAACCCGCCAAATCATACTGGCAATGTTGATATCACTCTTCGTTGTAGTACTCCAAATTCGCCCAATAATTTTTCTATTTATTCAGGACCAATTTCTAGCGTTACGCCCACTGCTTATCCTTGGACAGTTGGTAACTTTGGGCAAGCTGGAGAGTGCACAATGATTTTGTGTTTTTCTGTTCCAAATCAATATGGACAAGAATGTGTTAATCCTCTTGGTCCGATATATATGAAAGAAAAATTTTCTCTTTTTCCAGTCAATCCAATTCCCTTATGGGTATGGTCAGCAGGAGAACAGATTATTTCTACCTGGTATCAAGGAAGCACTACCCCAGCTCATAATATTTATCATAGTTTAGTGCCAGAACTTTATGCGAATTTCTCTCAACCCTCAGTAAGTTATACTCTCGGCCACACCGCTAACATCACTACTCCCCCTTCTTTTATGGTGACTGATTCAAAAACCATACCCTCAATTCTTCCTGCCGGTAATTATCAATATCGGATTGAAGCTAGAGATTATATGCAACGAGTCGTTGACCGAGATAGCGAAATGATTTATGTTGCACCCGCGCAATCCCCAACAATATATTTCACTGGTAGTCAGTTTGAAAAAGGAGCGACAACAACATGGATGTCCGGGACACAACAACTTATTTCGTGGGGTAGTATTGGGCTTACTTCAACTTCAACCATTAGATTACAGATTAGAAACTCTTACAATCAGATTGTTCAAAGTTGGTTTTCGTTAAATGACGGGAAAGAATTAATCACTCTCTCTAATCTAAATCCAGGAAACTATACTTTTCGAATAATTTATTCACTAACCGTATTAAACGATGCTCCAATTTCTATTATTCCATTTAGTGGAGTGGCCAAACTTATGGTTAGAGCCGTATATAGAAATTTATTAGGTAATAATATTGGTGTACAGGGTGCGACAGTTTTTCTAGGCGTTTCATTTAATAATTCTTATTTTCAACAAGAAGTTTCCACTGGTGCCACTGGTTGGACGCCGATGATGAATCTTTTGCCCGGAGCAAATTATTCTTATCGTATAACAAAGTCTGGTTATGAGGTAAAACAGAGTTCTGATTATCAAGCGCCAATCGCCACCTCCACTGCCAATCATCAGGTTCTTCTAATCCCCATACCGTGAAATTGCGATTATTTAACGAATTGATAAAATGTAATGATGAAAAAGAAAATAAAGATAACTCTCGATGTTGTGTCAGGGAATTTGGATAAACT
>JBBTTN010000054.1:0-9384 GCA_038064235.1 Patescibacteria group bacterium | reverse complement strand
CACTACAAAGGTAGACACTATGGCGGGTAATTTAGATACTGTAACGGGTAATTTGGATAAACTCACTACAAAGGTAGACACTATGGCGGGTAATTTAGATACTGTAACGGGTAATTTGAATACTCTCACCACAAAAGTAGATACTTTGGCAGGGAATCTGAATACATTGACAACAAAGGTAGATACTTTAGCGGGTAATTTGGATACCCTGACGGGAAATGTAGATGCGTTGGCGATAATGCTGAAAAAACAGTTTGAAGGAATTGATAGTCGGTTTGAAGGGATTGAGGGAATCCTTAAAATTCATTCAATTCGGTTTGATAATCTTGAGAGTGATGTTGGCGAAATAAAAATCGCGGGTAATTCATTGGTTCATGTTTATAGTCGGCAATCTAAAGAAATAAAAAGTTTGGGCTTTCGCGTTAAGCATCTTGAAAAAATTGAGGGGATTTTAAATTAAGTATGAAAAATATAAAATGAAAAAGAAAATCACTCCAGACAAAAAGGAATATCTTGAGGTTATTGCCGAGTCAATCAATGAAAAGTTTGAAGTGGTAATTGAGGGTCAACAGGCACTTAATCAAAAATTTGATAAGCTTGAAGAAAATCTTGATGAATTTAAGGAAGAAATGGGAGAATTTAAAAATGAAACCAAAAGCAGTTTTGGAACAATTTTTGAGTATCTTACAAACATTGATAATGAATTAAAGGATATTAAAAAAGAAATTAAAGAACTCAAAGAATCTCTCAAAGACAAAGTCTCTCAAGAAAAATTAGTGAAATTAGAATATCGGGTGGCTTATCTTGAAAGTGAATTAACTAAGCGTTAAAATATTTGCCTTTTTTGGGGATTTCTGTAAGATACTCGTATGTTAGAACTAAAGGCGGAAAAGCGGGAAGTTTTTGGTAAAAAGCTCAAGGGCTCGCGCCTGAGTGGTAAAATGCCGATTGTGGCTTATGGTCACAAAGAGAAAGTCGGCAATTATTTTGTTGACCTGAAAGAGTTTAAAAAAGTTTTTGGCAAAGCTGGAGAATCGGCGATTATTTCGCTGGCGACGGGTACGGACAATAAAGAGGTTTTGATTCATGAAGTTAATTATCATCCGGTGAGCAATGAGCCGATTCATGCCGATTTTTATGTGATTGAAAAGGGCAAAGCGTTAAAGATTAAAGTACCATTGGAATTTATCGGTCATTCGTCGGCGGTGAAGGAGTTGGGTGGAATTTTGGTCAAATCACTTCACGAATTGGAAATTGAAGCGTTGCCCAAAGATTTACCACCACATCTTACATTGGACATTTCCTTATTAACCACACTGGAAAGTCAGATATTAGTTAAAGATATTAAATTGCCAAACGGAGTAAAGGTGATAAATAAACCCGAAGAAGTGGTGGCGTCCATTGATACAGTTAAAGAAGAGGTGGAGGAAGTGGCGCCAGTGGATCTCTCGGCGATTGAAGTAGAAAAGAAAGGTAAAAAGGAAGAGGAAGGCGCGGAAGCCGTTGCTCCTGGCGCCGGAACTCCCGCCAAAGGCGAGCCCACCAAGTCCGATAAAAAACCAGAGAAAAAGTAGCGCTGTATTGTCAAGGAGAGTCCTTGCCAAAAAAGAAGGGCTCCATTTGGGGCTTTTTTTATTACCAATCCCTGTCAAGGACTCTCCTTGACAGGGATTGCGTGCTTGATAAAATTTACAAATGCAAAGAAAGTTTGATTTTGCTCCGGACGAGTATTATCACATTTATAATCGAGGAACCGATAAAAGGATAATTTTTCTTGATGCCAGCGATTATTCTCGTTTTATTTTACTTCTTTATGTGGCGAATAAAAAAGAGACTATTCACATTAGTGATTTATCAAATTGGCAAGGAGAGTCCTTGACAGTGATGAATGATAATTTGGAGTCGGAAAATTTGGTGGAAATTGGTTGTTACTGTTTAATGCCAAACCATTTTCATTTATTGATTAGAGAAAAGGAGGAAAATGGCATTTCTTTGTTTATGAAAAAATTATTGACGGGTTACTCAATGTATTTTAATATCAAATATCAAAGGACGGGAAAATTATTTGAGGGTCCATTTAAAGCTAAACACGTTGCCGATGATGACTATCTCCGCTATCTTTTTGCCTACATTCATTTAAATCCGGTCAAGATTACCGACCCAAAGAATTGGGAAAGAAAAATTATTCCTAATCAAAACTTAGCGAAATTATTTCTTAAACAATATGAATTTTCCAGTTACCCATATTTTTCTAGTAAGGAGAAGACGGGTGCTACCAGTATGATTATTAATCTACAGGCTTTCCCTGATTACTTTCAAACAGAGCGCGACTTCCATGAATTTATTGATGATTGGTTGAGCTACGATGACATCACTGTCAAGGAGAGTCCTTGACAGTGATTCAAAAAAATATTACTGGATCAAATACTCAAAGAATTTAACGAATTAAAGACCCGTTTAATCCAAATCGGAAATTAGTTTAGCACCGATTTATTTTTTAGTTAAAAGAGAAACGCTCTTTTTTAGATTTTCCAATTCGTGGTTAATTTCCTCTCCCTCCTTTTCGGATTTTGTTAACCCTATCATTAACTTGTTCCATTCTTCTTGTTTTAGTTTTTTCTCCGACTCTAGTTTCGCTAGCTCTTTTTTTAACTCGTTAGACTTACTTTCCATGCGGGCAAGATCTTGTTTTACTAGGGCTTCTTTTATCCGTTTTTCCTTAACTTCTGATCGGTGTTTTTCCAGACTACGCGTTAATTCTTGAACTTTACCAGCAATGTTTTCCATGATGATTAAATTAGACTTGCTTAATAATAAATTTCATTATATCACAAAACTTATTAACAAATGTATACTAGGCCAGTGCAAAAATCAAAAAAACTGCGTTTTTTTTGTTAAGATTATGAGTATTATGTCAGAATTTGCCCTATCCTCAGAACAATTTAAGCCCCCTGTTCAAGAACAGCAAACACAACAACCCCAGCAAACAGTTGACGCCGATTTGCCTGCCGTTCCAAATTCTGCGGGAGAACAAAAGGTTGAGGAATACGTTAATTGTATTTAAGGTGGCGAATCTAAAGGCTCAATTTTTCATAAGTCTAGTATTGAGAAAAATCACTGTCAAGGAGAGTCCTTGACATTTTGGATGGAGAAAAAGTAAATATTTTGGATTTTCTGCTATAATAATCCCTATGTTTTCACTGAAAACACAGGGATTATTTTTGTTATTGGTTTTGCTAGTTAGCGCGGGAATTTTTCGGGCGCGAGCGGTTCAAGCGCAAACTGCTGAGGCGGTGCAAAATCGGCGCGCCTCGTTGGAATCGGAATTAAAAGAAGTGGAAAAACAAATTGAAATTCAAAGTAAACTTTTGCAAGCGAAGCAAACCGAAACAGCGAGCATCGGTCGCGATGTGGAAATTTTAACGGCGCAAATTGCCCGCGCCAAATTAAACATTAAGGCTAAACAAATAAATATTGAACAGTTGGGCGGGGACATTAAAAAAAAGACGGCGTTAATCGGGACATTGGAAGAAAAAATCGCTGAGCAAAAAAAATCCTTGGCGGAACTGTTGCGCAAAACTCGCGACTTTGATTCGGTGTCGCTGGTGGAAGTGGCACTTTCCCAAGACCAATTTTCCTCGCTAGCTTCCGTAGTTGATGAGTTGGAATTTGTGCAAGGTTCAATTCATCAAGCATTTCAAGCGATGCGCGAAGACCGTAGTGAAACGGAAAAAGAACGGACTGGTTTGGAAGGTCGGCGGAAAGCGGAAGTTGACGCGCAAAAAGTAATTGAAGAGGAACGGCGCTTAATTACCCAAAAAGAAGCGGAAAAGAAAAGTTTGCTCGCAATGAGTAAAAGTCAGGAAAAAACTTACGGTGCCATCCTTCAAGGTCGGCAAAAGCGCGCCGCGGAAATCCGTTCGGCGCTCTTTGCGCTCCGCGATACGGCGGCCATCCCGTTCGGCACGGCGCTTAAATTTGCTAATCAAGCCTTGGCAAAAACTGGGGTTCGGCCGGCTTTTCTCCTCGCAATTTTAACTCAAGAAACTAATTTAGGTGAGAATGTGGGCACTTGCAATCGCCCTAGTGACCCGCCGGCGAAACACTGGAAAGCGATAATGCCGGGCCCGCAAGATAAAGCCTCGGGCAAATCATCGCGCGACGACCAGTCGGCTTTTTTGCGCATCATTAAAGCGCTCGGTTTTGACCCCGATTCCATGCCGTTATCTTGTCCGTGGAATAATGGCTGGGGTGGCGCGATGGGACCCTCGCAATTTATCCCCACCACTTGGGAAAGTTATCAAAACAAAGTTGCCACAATGCTCGGCAAAACCACTGCCAATCCTTGGGAACCGGAAGACGCCTTTATGGCTTCGGCACTATTTTTGAGTGACTTGGGCGCGGGGCGGGGTGGTTATTCCGCCGAGCGCGAGGCAGCGCTACGCTATTATGCCGGTGGCAATTGGTTTAAAGCCAAAAACGCTTTTTACGGCGACCAAGTCATGAAAAAGGCGACCGAGATTCAAGAGAATATGATTAACATCTTGCAAAATAGTTAGAGAAATGTTAGTTTGGCAGTGATGAAAAAAGAGATTCACCCGAAGTTTTATTCTTCCGCTCAAGTGACTTGCGCTTGTGGCGCTTCTTTTACCGTGGGTTCAACCCGCGAAAAATTAAATATTGAAATTTGCAGTCATTGTCATCCCTTTTTCTCCGGCAACGAGAAGTTGATTGACAGCGCCGGTCGCGTGGAAAAGTTTAAAACCCGTCGCGAAAAAACCGCCGCTTTGCCTAAAAAAACCGCCAAGAAACCCCGAAAGATAAAAACCGTAAAAACTGAAACCGCGGTGGTTGTTTAGATAATGAATTTTGACGCTTGGAGAAAAAATCACCAAACCGCCTACTTGATGACGGTTTACGATAAGTTGGATTTGGAAATCCAAGAGGTTTTGGCGTTAAATAAAAATGAAGCGGATGCTGGGCTTAAAACTATGGTGGCGGATGAAACGGTAAAACTGGAAGTGCAAAAAGCGGAGTTGGTAAAACAAATGGAAACAATTACCAACAAAATTAGCGCGACGGAAGAAAATCCCAAAGCGCTGATTTTGGAAATTCGCGCCGGCGCCGGTGGCGCGGAATCCTCGCTGTTTGCCGAGGAGTTGGCGGAAATGTATCAACGCTACGCGACTTTGCAGGGTTGGAGTTTTATAAAAATTGATGAAGCCAAATCACCACTCGGTGGTTATAAAGATGTGTCGTTTGAAGTTGATGGCGCGGGGGCTTATGAAAATCTCCGCTACGAAACGGGCGTGCATCGGGTGCAGAGAGTGCCAGTAACCGAGAAGCAGGGGCGCGTGCATACCTCAACTGCATCGGTGGCGATTATGCCGATTCGCGAAGTGAGTAAAGTGCTAATCAATCCAGCAGATTTGGAAATTACGACCACGCGTTCGGGTGGTGCCGGCGGGCAAAATGTGAACAAGGTGGAAACGGCGGTGCGGATTTTACACAAGCCGTCGGGGTTGGTGGTGCGTTGTCAAAATGAACGCAGTAAAGGGCGCAATAAAGAGAAGGCGTTGATGATTTTGGCGAGCAAACTTGATGAACTAGAACGCGAGCGCGTGTCGGCGAGCGATAGCTCCACTCGGCGCGAGCAAATTGGCACCGCCGATCGCTCGGAAAAAATTCGGACTTACAATTTTGCTCAAGATCGCTTAACCGACCACCGCATTAAAGAAAGTTGGCACAATCTCCCTAAAATATTCTTGGGTGAAATTGACGAAATCGTGGCCACGCTTAAAACTCAACTTGGGAGTTCAACTCCCAAGTGAACATTTTATCCTCGGATTCATTTTCTAATTGCTTTTTTTCTTTAATTAATTCTAATGCCTCTTCGGTAAATTTTTCGTACTCCTTAATATTTTTAAATTGTTCAAGAATTAAGTTTTTCTGACAGATACTCGTTTTTTCTTTGCCCAAGTATTCTTGCCAACTTGATTTGGTTATTCCTCCCACTCCCAACTTGGGAGTTGAACTCCCAAGTTGGTGATTTTGATTAACATAGACGCTTAGATGTAAAAGATAATCATTGGAATCAACATGTTTAGACTTAAATCGTCCCTGAAGCAACGAACCAGTTCTTTTATATTTAATATTAAAATAATTTGTATAGCCAGTGCCAAGACGGTGCATTAACTTTTTTATTCCGTGTTCTGCCGTTTGTTTTAGCACCAAATGATAATGGTTAGGATTTAAGCAGTAGGCGACCAGATCTACCAAGCGTTTAATCCGCTTTGGAGTTGAACTCCCAAGTTGTGCAGGTTTTTCAACGGGGAAGGAAAGTTCGTAGATACTACCAATCGGTTTCAAGGTATTAAAAACTTGGATACTTTGAAAAAATCTTTGTAGATCGTAAGTGTCAAGAAAAATGTTTCGCTTATCCACCCCACGATTATAGATGTGATAAATTTCACCCGTCATCAGTGGTACTTTTCGATTAGCCATAACCTAAATATAACACTTGGGAGTTGAACTCCCAAGTTGATGTGGATAACTTTGCGCTATCTATTTTTTATTACGGTATAATAAACGGGAGTGAATTATTTTAATTATTAATCAACTCCTAATTTTGTTATATGAAAAAATTATTTTTACTTCTCCCCCTTCTCGCGCTGATTATTATTCCACTTATGGCGTTGGCAAATTATACTGACCCGACCTTCCCAAATCCTAATCCTCCAAATTGCCCCGCTGGTTATGACGGTTGCGATCCGCCGATTGATGTTTCGATTGATACTCAAACTAAGACTGGTAGCATTATTTCATTAAATGGTATTGGAGCGCAAAATATCACCGCAAATAGTTACTTAAATATTTTAATGCTGGCGGGGGGCAGTAACTTGAACAAAGTATTAACCACTGATGACAATGGTCGGGTTATTTTAGTCGATCAAACAGGTGGCGCGGGAGGTGGCAATAGTTTCGGGGTTATAGAAGTTCAGGATTATTACACGCCATAATTTAATAAATAAATTTATCAATTAAAAATCTTATGAAAAAATATTTTCTCACTTTCACCCTTCTCCTCATCCCAATTTTAGTTCTATTTTCTGCCCCCACGCAAGCCGAAGCAGCGGTGGATCTTTACATCCCCGCTACCACTATTTTTTCTGTCAGTCCAACTTCGGTAGCGGTCGGGGGGAATATTAAATTGTCGGATTATAGAATAACAAATGGGGGGAGTAACGGTAGTGCCAGTTTTTATGTGGGTTATTATTTGTCTAACAGTACTGCTCATGGTACTGACGGTGTTATCGATAGTTTCGATATTAAGATAGGAGAAGCTTCTATGACTGGTATAAGTGCTCTTAGTTTTCGTGATATAACCGGTCCAACTATTACCATTCCCGCCGGTACACTAGGGGGTTACGTTGTCAATATTTTTGTTGATTCTACTAAAACTGTTGCGGAGAGCAACGAAAATAATAACAACAACAAATACACAGGGCTGACTGTAACCCAACCACCCCCCACTTACATCATTAACGGCTCGCTAGGCGTAACCGCTGATGCGGTCTCCATCTCCGGAGGCGGTAGCTGTTCTGGTAATTACTCTTGCACGGGCATTCCCAGCGGATCAAATGTTACTATCACCCCGACAAAAACAGGAGGAACTTTTAACCCGACTAGTCGCACCCATACTAATGTTACGGCTGACATAGTTGGGCAAGATTTCGCTTTTACATCCACACCCATCTGCTCTTCAAATTGGTCTTGTGGAGCATGGGGAACTTGTTCTGGGGGCACTCAAACTCGTACTTGTACTGATTCAAATAGTTGTAATCCGCCAAATCCAGCTAATACTCTGCCGACATCTCAATCTTGTGGCGTCACCACAATTACGACAATCGCCGCCAGTAAATCTAATGAAATCTTTCAACTTTTTGCTGGACCGGGAATATTTTTGGACGCGATAACTCCTGGTGTAGATATGAGTAGAATCACAGTGGGAATAGATGAAAGAGCGCTACTTACAGGTTGCGGTGACTCTAACACTGGCAAGGTCTATTGGACTGGAACATCGTTTGCTTGTGGCAATGATGCAGGTGGCGGTGGGGGATGAACTGGCACGGTAACCCAAATTGATGCTGGCGAGGGATTGGTGGTGTGGGGGGCGGGCGCGCCCGGCTCGGGAAATTATTTTGGTGGTAACATCAAAACCAGTGGGAAGTTAAGTCTTCGCACTGACTGCGCGGTTGGCCAGGTTTTGAAAAGAACGGGGCCTGTTGGAGCTACAAGTGGCGGCTGGGGTTGCGCCGATGATGTAACTGGTGGTACTGGCACTGGTGATAATTTGGGTGTCGTAGGTGCTACCGGTAGTCATACCGCTGGGCAAAATATCAAACTGGGCAATTATTATCTTTCAGGCGATGGTGGTGATGAAGGAATAAAGGTTTCAAGTATCGGCGATGTTGAGACAACCAAGGGTTTAATTGTTAATGGTGGCAATATGAATGTTATAATTCCTAACGGTAATTTCCTCAGACTTGATACAGCTCAAACCATAGTAGTTGGCCAAATACTTACTGCTTCTGCCGCCACTGGAGCAGCTTTATGGCAGGACCCTCCCCGTATGTCAACTAACAGAGATGTTTGTAGCTCTGGGGCTACAGGCAGTTGGTTTGGTAGTGGTACTACTGTTTGCGAGCTTGGACAATGGGGGATTTGTAGTCCTAATTCTTCAGGTTGTGATATTTTATTCCCATTGGACCCTCGAGTTACTGGCAACACAGATTCTGAAAAAGCTGCAAGCGCTCTGCAGAGAGAAGCTAATAATCATCTAAATGGCACAATATGGGTGGGTAATAAATGGTGGTACGCTTCTACTAATAGCACTTGCAAATTTTCCTGTTCAAATTTGGGATATGCTGATCCCACAATTCCTTAAAGTTGCTTCTCTAAAAAATCCAAAAGGTGTTGGCAGTATTGACGGTAGCCGTTTAGGAAATCGCTAATTTTTATGTAGACTTTAGTGTAATCCACCTCGTCATATTCATGCACTAAAACATTTCTAGTTCCCACACTTTTACTAATTTCTTGACCAAACTCTTTTGAATAAATACTAAATTCGCATAATTTGGTAAAAGTTTCTCTGTAATTAAGCGGTGGCGAAGTTTTTTTATCAGCTAATTCGCTAATTAGATGGCTGTTGATATCTAATGCTCGCATTACAATTCTCTCAAAAATTCTCTCTACTGCGGCTTGCTTTATAAAGTCAGAAGCAACCGAGTCCAAAGTTAAATCTTTGAAAGGTTCAAGTTGGGATAGCTCATTTTGAATTAAAGTAATTTTTCGTCGAACAAATTTATTTTTTATCATATTTAT
>JBBTTN010000053.1:0-1170 GCA_038064235.1 Patescibacteria group bacterium | reverse complement strand
ACATTTGACCGGTTTGCGGTAGAGGCCACTTTTCTCCCGCATACTCATAAGTGGCAATGGTGGTGGGGTCCTCGCAAGCCGCCAAAATACTTAACCGATCTTGAGTGTGCACTTCTGGAAAACCTTTTTTCAAAAAAAACTGCCGGAGTTTATTAACCGTGGCGCTATAACTCTTTACATCCTTCACCGCTCGATAATTATTTGTCATATGATTTTTGGCAAAAAAATAACCCGGCCGATGCCGGGTTTAGCTAATAATATTTTCTCTTTTATTTTTCATATCTGGATAATCTTACCAGCCTTTCAACAAATCGCCATGGGGATAACTTTATTTCACTCCCGTACCCACCGCCTCGCTGAGATTTTTATAACCATCGCGTTTAAGCAGTTTAACCAAACCCCGATTGATTTCGGAAATTACTTGCGGACCTTCAAAAATCATCCCGGTAATCATTTGCACCAACGAGGCGCCAAGGCGAATTTTTTTGTAAGCATCCTCGGCGGTGAAAATCCCCCCGCAACCAATCAGCGTAAAATGCTTGCCCGCTTTTTGATAAAGATAAGCCAGCATTTCATCAGCCAAATCTCTCATCGCTAATCCGCTAATTCCACCCTTGGCTGGCACCATAGTATCAATTATATTTTGGTTTTCACGCTTTTTGGTTAAGTTGGCGCAAATGATTCCGTGGATGCGATGATGACGCGCCACTTCAAGAAGTGCGTCCAACTGTTCACACGACAAGTCCGGAGAAAATTTAATAAAAATCGGTTTAACGGTTGAAATTTTATCAAGCGCTAAAAAAAGCGCTTCTAAATTTTTTGGCTCGGTAAAAGGCTGTCCGCCCGCAGTATTGGGGCAACTGATGTTAACCGTTAAATAATCCGCCATTGGCTCCATCACTTTAAACGCCTTGGCAAAATCTTTAATCCCATTTTCTAAAACCGAATTTTCTTGGCAGTTGGTCATCGCCACGCTCACGCCCAGCGGAAAAGCAAATTTTTTATTTCGCAATTTTTTTGCCACAACTTCGCAACCATCATTTTTTAAACCGTAATAAACCACCAAGGCGCGCGACTGAGGCAAACGCCACAACCGCGGTTTAGGGTTGCCCGCGCACGGTTCGCCCGTAATCGAACCGACTTCCGCAAAACCAAAACCCACCGCCGGTA
>JBBTTN010000052.1:0-1601 GCA_038064235.1 Patescibacteria group bacterium | reverse complement strand
CCAGAGATTATAACACGGGGTAAAGACCCACCACCACTAGCGGATATTGACTAAAAGTGTTGGATTTATAGACGAAAATTAAAAATAACGACCAGCTTTTACCTTAAATTGTTTTTTATCAAAAGTTACCACTAAATACCAACCCCAAGAAACGGTGCGATTATCTTTACCCACAAAATCAAACCAAATCTGCGGAAAAGTCTCGCGGTCAAGCCAACGCTCAGGTTCGTTAACCGCCGGATCCACAATAATAATATTTTTATCAGTCACATTTACCACCACGCTGTAATGATCACCATCTTGATCAAACCAACCAATAATCACCGGCAATTTTTCTTCATTTATAAAATATTCCAACTCATTCAAACTGCCGTTCTCTTTAGCAAAAGCGTAACCGCCAATTTCTTTAACCGCCTTAATCATCCCCTCATGCTCGGTGCCACTCTCTTGCGTAGCGCTCGCGAGTTGCGCCAACTGCGCTTCGGTAAAATTTTTGCCAAAATACGAAAAAAGAATTTTGAGTGACGCCGGTCCGCACAGGCCGGCTGTTTGCAAATAATTTTTGACGGCGATGTTGCCAGTTTGATTATACATAATATTTTTTAATTATTTCTTCATTACCTAGGTCGCGCCACGGGTAATTAACATCACCCGGGTAAAAACCCACACCGCGCGCCCGACGCAACTCCTTATCACTCACGGTGGCAAACTCGTGCGCCACATCATAACTTTTGCCTTGGCTCATCAAAACACGCTCCACTTGTTCATGAAGTAAAATAAATTCGCGCTCTGCCTGATCCATTTTGGCATCCAGCCAAATTTCGCTGGCGGGAATATAATCTGAATAAACTAAATCGTGTCCACCAAAAATAAATTCTGGGTCAAGATATTGTCGCACCAACGCGCCATCCACGTCTTGAACTTTTAGGCTATCAATTATTTCTGACTTAATAATATAATTTGGTATCGGTTCTTTTAATAAAATAAAATTATCAAGTTCCAATAAAAATTTTTCTTCATTTTTAAAACAGTAATCTAGCCAAACCTCATCAGGTGGAATATAAAATTTAGTTGCAAAGTGACTAATCTCTTTAGTGGGTTGATGAATAATGCCAAAATCGTCATCCAGCGTATTGCGGATTAAAAAGCCGTTAACATATTTAACTTCCATCCCTTAAATATATCACAAAACCCATTCAAGTAACCAAGCCCACCGGCTTAACTTCATCATCCACAAAACTTTAACGAACGCAAACCACCAGAGCATCTTGAAGCGTCTTAATCAAGTCGTTGTCGTAAACCGTAACAGTAAAAACCTTGGGATTAAGTTTTTTTATTTTGGTGATAAAACTTTTTAATTTTTTTTGGTCAGTAATTAAATCCGTTTTAGTTAAAATAATAATTTCCGGTTTCTCCAGCAAAGTTTTATCAAATCGCTCCAATTCAGCACGAATAGTTTTGTAAGCTAACACCACATCTTCATTTTCTAGCGAAATTAAATGCGCTAACACTTTAGTGCGACGAATATGCCGAAGAAATTTGTGCCCTAAACCTTTACCCTCCGCCGCGCCTTCAATCAGCCCGGGGATATCGGCAATAAT
>JBBTTN010000051.1:0-12280 GCA_038064235.1 Patescibacteria group bacterium | reverse complement strand
ATTATTGTTAGAAAAATGATTGAAAGTGAAATATGGAAAACTTTTTCGTAATGAAGGTGGGTCATATTTGATTAAATTATGATTAATGTTACTCAAAATGTATCATTTTTTTACTTCCTCAACAGTTCCGGTCCCTGCGGGATACAAATATTTTGGTTTAAGCGGAAGGCGTTGATGGCGAGGTCGGAGCTTTCAATATTTTTCACAAATTCTTGTTCCTCGCCAATCGGTGTTTCCACGATTAGGGTGTTAAATTTATCGTGCGTTTTCCAATTGCAACTTTGTTTACGAATCGTGGCGCCATTACTTTGCACGAATTGGGTTAATTGCTCAAGAGTTACACCTTGTTTTGCGCGAATTTGCACTTCGCCCGGCACATAGGCCTCACGGGTGCGGAAGTCCATATTAATTTCTCGGCAGACATATTTAGGACTGTGATCGGGGGTGCAGAGCGTAGCGTCATCTTTATATTCAGTCCAGCGCGCCACCTTAGCGCTCGAGGCATTTGTTAGTTCATTGAGTGACGGGTGGCTATTACAGATACAAGCGTTTGGGTCTGAGTAAACTTGGTTGAGGGTGCAGGTGGTAGTTTGTTTTTCAGCGTTACCATTACCATTATTTTGCCCAGGAATATTTTCTCGATAGGTTAAAGTTAGAGCGCGGAGATTTTCTACTTCATCCATATATTCGGAATTACCAATTAAATTATTTTTTTCATATGGATCTATATCCAGATCATAGAAATTTTCATTACCAACAAAGCGAGGAATAAATTCTTCTGCATACATATTCAAGCCCGGGGCAGTTTCCACATCACGAGTGTAGTAAATATATTTATATTTATCATTTCTGGCGGTGATAGCATAGTGAGCCACAGAATATTCTGCCAATGGTGGCGGTGGGTTTTGGAGTAAATTAGGAGAGTAAATTCCTTGTACCAGAGTGTCGCGAAAATTGGATAATTGACTGTCAAGTAGGCGGTAGAGATTTGCCCAGGTGCGCCCTTCATCAATTTGCGAGCTATCAATACCAGCGTAGTCCAGAAGTAGTTTAGCCACATCCACCGTAGAGGCGGGTTGCTTAAATTGTTTTGTTTGTTCTAACTGATTGGGGATTTTAACTACCAGTGGCGAGCGTAAACCCTTTTCCATCATACTGTATTTAGAGAGATAGCCGAAGGAGAAACCATTGTCCATTAAGTAGATAATAATTGTGTTGTCGGCTTGGTTGGTTTGTTCCAGTTTGGCTAACACTTCCCCAATCCCAAAGTCAAAGCGATAAATATTAGCGAGAAACTTTTTTTGCAAGCCAATAAATTCTTGGTGTAATTCTGGCGCTACCCAAGCAGGTACTTCAATGGCGGTATTTTCAAATATCGCTTCCATCTCTGGCGGGGCATCGTGAGGGGCGTGGGGCAAACTTGGCGCATACCACATTAAAAACGGTTTATTAGAAGTGGCAGAGTAGTCAAGGAAGTCAAAAGCCGATTGTTGACTTACTCTTACAAATTCCGGAATCCCTTCACCGAGATGAGTAAAACCGTAGGCTGAAGGACCTGGCATTTCCCACCATTTACCACCGTGGTAGGTATCATAACCAGAGTCGCGCAGGTCATCAATAATTGAATCTTCAACTAACAGACTTTGGTTGGGGGTGGCGATAGGGGTGTAATTGTGAAAGATGTAATTCTCATTAGGGAACTTGCCACTGGCTAAACTGGCCAGTGGTGGCCGACAGACCGACATGGTGGATTGAGCGTTTTTGAAAATGTTAGCCTTATCGGCGATGGCGTCAATATTGGGAGTTTGGGCGATATTACTGCCCATAAAACCTGTCAATTCCCAATCCATATCGTCGGCGATGAAGATAATAAAGTTGGGTTTGGAGTGGCAAGCTTCGTTGTAACAGGTTCCATCGCAGGTAGTATTCTCGTAAGTTTTTTGACCATTAGAACAGAAATATTCTTTGAGAATTTTATTACTCTCGCAACGATCTTGGCTACAGCCCTCACCAGTGCAAGTCTGGCCTGAAATAAGAGGATTATTACCTTGGTCAGTCTCGCTACAAGTGCCGGCAATATTCGCGTGAGATTGAATGAGTAACGCCAGCGACTTTTCTTTCAAAGCGGTAGGAGTGATCCACAGGGTTAAAATAATAACAAATACGGTAATCAATAAATAACCCAACCGTTTTTTGTCAGTCATTACTCAAAGTGTATCATCTTTTGGTCGGGGAGGGCAAAGTTGGGATTAGTGGCAATGATGATTTTGGCTTCCGCGCGCGCCGCTTCCACCATTTTTAAATTTTGCAACGCTTCCATTCCAATATCAGAGATGCCCCATTGTTTACCTCCGGCAAGCGCGCCACTGCCACGAAGTTTGAGATCAATCTCCGCCAATTCAAAACCGCTTTTAGCTTGCCCGAGTGCCCTTAGGCGCTCTAGAGCTTTACCGCTTTTTTTATCGCTAAAAATAAAACAATAAGCTTGATGCGAACTGCGGAGGACGCGTCCGCGAAGTTGATGAAGTTGGGCGAGACCAAAGCGTTCCGCGCCTTCAATAATTATCATCGTGGCGTTTGGCACATTCACCCCCACTTCCACCACGGAAGTAGCGACTAAAATATCAATTTTTCCGGTCGTGAAATCTGCCATTACCTGTTCTTTATCTTTTGGCAATAATTTGCTGTGCACCAAACCAACCTCAAATTCGGGAAAGATTTTAGTTTGCAATCTTTCCGCTTCGGTTTTCGCCGACTTGGCTTCCACCGCTAATTCCTTGAGCAGGTCTGGTTCATCAATTCGCGGACAAATTACAAAAGCTTGTCGGCCAATTTTTATTTCTGTTCTAATTTTTTCGTAAGATTTGGCGCGCTCACTCTCCGGAATAATTTCCGTAATAATCGGTTTTCTTCCGATTGGCGATTCATCAAGCAAACTTAAATCCAAATCGCCGTAAACCGTGAGAGCAAGCGTGCGTGGAATAGGCGTGGCAGTCATAGAGAGGAGGTGAGGCAAGCGTTCATGTCTTGATGCAAGTTTCGCGCGTTGCTCCACGCCAAAGCGATGCTGTTCATCAATAATTACGTAAGCCAAATTTTTAAACTTAACCGTTTTTTGAATCAAGGTGTGAGTGCCAATTAAAATCGGGATGTCGCCGTTTGCCACCCATTTTAAAAGTTGGGCGCGAGAGATGTGAGTATGACCAGAGACTTCAATTTTTGAGGGAAATTTGCGACACTCGCCACCGGTGATTAAACCGATATTGATATTTAAATGTCTAAAGTATTGAATAAACGATTCAAAATGTTGGCGCGCCAAAATTTCCGTCGGCACCATGTAGGCGACGGACAGTCCTCCCGATTTCACTACCGCAAAGGCGGTAACTGACGCCACAGCGGTTTTGCCTGAACCCACATCGCCTTCAAGTAAACGCATCATCGGTTCGCCTTTGGTAAAATCTTCAAGAATTTGTTTAATCGTTTGCTCTTGCGCGCCAGTAAGAGTAAAAGGAAAACGACTAATAAAATCCTTTAGTAATTCATCAGTTACTTTAATTTTGAAACTACTATGTTCTTGATATTTTTTCCGTAAACTTTGGCGCGCGAGTTGGATAAAAAAGATTTCTTCAAAGGCTAGGCGTTTGCGTGCCACCTTCACTTGGTCTTCAGTTTGAGGCGCGTGCAACCAAACCAGCGCCGTTTTCAAACTCGGCAAATTATATTTTTTTAAAATCTCCGGCGGAATTGGGTCGGTGATTAGCTCCAAAATTCCGCTGGCGATTAACTGCTTAATCCGATACTCAAACCACGCCGAGCTGACCCCTCGGGATTCGGGGTAAATGGGCAGGAGAAAATTCTGAGCTTCAAAAGCTTCGTTGGCTTCATTAGGTTTAAAAAGTGTGCCACCGCCGAGTTCATCTACGGCCTCAATTTGAGGATTTGATAAATAAATTTCGTCTTTTCGTTTACTCACCACGCCGGTTAATTTAACTGCGCGCCCGGGCGCAAACGGTTTGACTAAATAAACTTGATGGAACCACACCGCTTTTAACTTCCCTGTTTCATCTTCAATGGTCATTTCGGCGAGGGGAATTTTTTTGCGAAAGGCTTTGCTAATTTTAGTGCTTAACACTATCCCGTAAACCGAAACTTTTTCGCTCGCCCGCCTATCTTTAGGGACTTCTTTTAATTCGTTGATTTTTCGTTCCAGCGCTGGCACCTCGTGCCGGTTAGGAAAATGATAAAGCAAATCTTTAAGCGTCAAGATTTTTAATTTAGCGAGAGCTTTAACCTGCGCCGGTTTGAGGCGATAGGTGTCCACTACCAATGTGTCGGGAGTCATCATTATTTTAAAACTATCATATCACTAAAATAAAAAAAGCCAGCCTGCTCTCGAGATGTAACTCGTGAGGGCTGGCAAACCGTCCTATAAACTTCTGGGACGGCAAAATACTAACGACAATCTTTACGACACTAGCATTAGAGCTTGTCTCGCGTTTCGTTCCGCGATAGTCTCAATATCTAGCTGGTGATTATTCGGTCTTATTACCAACTTTCTTGCTAACTCACCCTCATTTTCTTCAGATCTGATTTGATCTTCACAATAGATTGTGAGTGCTCGAGTTTTTTTGTTCCCGATTGGCGTGTCGTTGACTGAGAGTTCTGTCTCACAAATCGTAATTTTCCACCAATACTCAAGACAGAAGTCAGCAAAAATCTGAAAGGGCAAACTTTCTGAGTCACAGTTGGACTCATCCTTTCTCAAGCCGGAAACGAAATCAAAACCCAAATAGTCATATGTTCCTGAGTTATGAAAAAACCAAACAATCTTGTAACCATTATCTTTCAAGATTTGGGGTAAAGAATTCAGACACACCGATTCGTTTTCCCCAAAGGCTTTTTCCAGTGGGGTTTGTGACCAAATTCTAATCCCCTTATCAAGCTGAGATCGAAAATTTTGGCCCAACATTTCTGAAGGCATCCAATCGGTGTTTCTGACCTTGAACCGCACTACTACTCTTGTTACTGGTCTATCTTCAAGTCTAATCACCACAGCCTCCTTTGCCAAAAAAGTGAGTTTTATGAAAGGTGCACGCTAGTGGTTATTATAGTTAGAACACTAAAAATGTCTATTGTTTATAAAAATAAATCAGCGCTGACAAAATAATCGCGCCGAAAATATAACCACCCAAAATATCAGAGAGCCAATGAGCGCCGAGATAAATTCGGGAAAAAGAAATCAAAATAATTAAAGCAATGCTAATTACCAATAAAATTAACCGCAAAAAACTCGGCCAACTTTTATGTTTGAGCGCTAAAAAAAATAAGAAACCGAAAAAAACCACATAATAAGAAACATGACCGCTGGGGAATCCAGAATCGGTAAGCGAGGTGAACACTTTAATTAGTTCGGAATTTGGGCGGGGACGATTAATAATTAATTTTAGAAAATAATTAAGCGTTGGTGCTGTAAGGACGGCAAGAGTAAATATAGCCTCGCGACGATAGGAAAAAAATAATAAAATCACCGCCGTGATTATCACCGAAATAATCGCGACCCAAAATTCGCCAAACCAACTCACCGCTCGCGCCAATAGCAAGAGCCCCGGAATGGTCCAAGCTTGCATCGCTTGCGTGACCGTTAAATCAATAGCATTAAAATAACACATAGGATAATTTTATCGTAGTGATTTTTTATTTTCTTGTTTTCCTAAATAATTTTCTTTAGAGATTATGCTTTTCCCGATTTCTTTGGCAGTTTGCTTTCTCGCATTACCGGCCACATTTCCACCTCTCCTCGCCACTTTTTTATTATGAGCAAAAGTTTCAGGCTTTTCAATCTCTGATATTTCCGTCGTCACTCTTTCGCCAAGCATTGTAAAAATTAATTCTAGATCAGTCATATTGTCGCGCAAATTTTCGCGGTTCAAATTTTTGAGTTTTTTGTATTCCGTTGGGGTAATACCAAAAGTGGCTTTGGAAATTTCTGCGGTTAAAATCGCGTAATCATTTTCAGTAGAAATTCCTCGCTCTTTCCATTCATCCGTTAAGTTTTGCCTGATAGCAATTCCCCTAAGCCTTTTATCAATCCAATTTTTTGAGTAGCCCTTTTTCTCATACAACTGTTTCATTCTTTCTTGGGCTAATTCCGGATTCTCAATTTCTTGTATTCGTTCATAACCAACTTTTGCTAACCATCTTTTAAATGGTTCGGCTTTGGGTGACGGAATGGATTGAATGATCCGAAAAATGCCTTCGGTGTTAGCACAATCAGTTTCTCGCATTTTACCGTCTGGCGCTTCAAGTTTCAACTGTCGACAAATTGTCGATGGTTCAAAATTATCTTCATTTTTGACCCGAATCTTTATCTTAAACCAATAATCATTTGGGTTTAAACTTTCGGTGAGAATTTCAATCACATCAACCACCGAAAACCACCATTCATTATTAAAAGTAATTTTACGAATTTTTTTGCCTTCAAATAAGGAGATTCTGGTGTCTTTCATAAGATACAATTATACCAAAAATTTTTAGTAGTATAAAACTTGCAGGTAATAGTTTAGAATATCTTGCATGACCCAAGATGGCGCGTTAAAAATTTTGAAAACCGGCGCCAATGTTTTTTTAACCGGCGAGCCGGGCAGTGGCAAAACGCACACGGTGAACGCTTTCGTGCGTTATTTGCGCGAGCATAATATTGAACCGGCGATTACCGCTTCCACTGGCATTGCCGCCACGCATCTCGGCGGAATGACGATTCATTCGTGGAGCGGGATCGGAGTAAAAAGCGAACTTTCCGATTACGATTTGGATTTTATTACGCAAAATGAGCGATTGGTTCGGCGGATTTTGAAAACTAAAATTTTAATTATTGATGAAATTTCCATGCTTTCAGCGGGCACCCTCGCGATGGTGGATCAGGTTTGCCGGGCGATTCGGGGCGAGAAGGGTGTCTTTGGTGATTTACAAGTGGTGTTCGCGGGAGATTTTTTTCAACTTCCGCCAGTCTTTAAACGCCACCGCGATAGTGACGACGAAATTGGTCCGCAATTTGCTTATCAATCGCCGGTGTGGGCTGAAGCCAAACCCGTGGTGTGTTATTTGCACGAGCAACATCGTCAGGAAGATAAAAACTTTTTAGACATCCTCACGGCGCTACGCCGTGGCGATTTAACTAATCAACATTTGGCGCATTTGGAAAAGCGAATGTTAACTTCTGAAGCGGAGATTCCTACTGGTATCACCCAACTTTTTTCGCATAATGAAAATGTTGACCGGCTTAATGATAGCGAGTTGGCAAAATTAAAAACTAGCGCCCGGGTTTATCAAATGACCGCCAAAGGCGCGCCACATTTAATAGAAAGTTTAAAAAAGAATTGTCTGTCGCCGGAAACGCTGACGCTTAAAGTCGGCGCTAAAGTAATGTTCACTAAAAATAGTTTGAAAGGTGAATATGTGAATGGCACGACGGGCGAGGTGACGGGTTTTGACCGCGTTTCGGGGCAACCGATTATTAAAACGCGAAGCGGAAAAATTATTACCGCCGAGGAAAGTGAATGGATGATTGAAAATGATGGCAAGGTGTTGGCGCGCGTGAGCCAAATTCCGCTCCGCTTGGCGTGGGCGATTACGGTGCATAAAAGTCAGGGGCTTTCGCTGGACTCGGCGGTGATTGACCTCTCGCAAGCGTTTGAATACGGTCAGGGTTATGTGGCGCTCTCACGCGTGCGTTCCTTAAACGGACTTCATTTGCTTGGTTTAAATGAACGCGCGCTTTTGGTGAATCCGGCGGTGCGCGTTCGCGATTTGGAATTTCGGCGTGGTTCGGACGAGGCGAGTAAACATTTCCGGATTATTGAACCAGCCGAGCTGGCGAAAATGCATCACAATTTTATTAAAGCCGTGGGCGGAGTAATCCCGACTCATGACCAACCGCTGGCAAAATTAAAGCAAATAAAAAATAAGGGGAATGAAGGCACACTGATTTTAATTAAGGAAAAAAAGAGTTTGGCGGAAATTGCCGAGGCGCGAGGTTTAACCGTGGGGACGATTATTAAACATTTGGAAGATTTGGTTAAATTTAAAAAACTTTCTGTAAAAGATATTACTTATCTTGAAACTGGGCAAGAAGACGCGTTAAAAGAAATCAAAAATATGTTGAAAAAAAATTCTTCCCAACCTCTTAAAACTATTTTTGAAAAACTCGGCGGAATTTATTCTTACGAGCAAATAAGACTGGCGCGGTTGCTGTCCTAAACACTTGCCTATATATTCATTATCCTATACAATAAAGATAAGGATAGTGTAGATAAGCAAATTAATCAATTGTAACTATGAATAAACTCAAAGCCTTACAAACCTTGCAAGCGTCTGGTAAAAAAGTTTTTACCTCGGCCGATTTACAAAAAATATTACAGACCAAAAGCGACACTTATTCTTATATTGTGGCTGGTAAGTTGGTCAAAGAAGGGGTCTTGGAAAGAGTTTCAAAAGGTTATTATATTTTAACTTCCAACAGACCATCTGATTTTGAAATTGCCAACGCTTTATACCGACCATCTTATATTTCTTTGGATTCTGCCTTGAATTATTATGGGATCTTAGTCCAATCTCCCCAACAAATTACCTCGGTTACCACCAAGCGGGTTACCGCTATTAAAAATGGCGGCAAGATTTTTTCTTTTGTTCAAATCTCTCCCAAGTATTTTAGCGATTATCAGATTGTGGATAATTTTTTAATTGCTACGCCGGAGAAGGCCTTGGTAGATATGATGTTCACTGTCGCCTTAGGCAGAGCTTCTCTTTCCGTTGAAGAATTAAATTTGCAATTAATTGATAAAAATAAAGTTGACGAGCTTGCTTCAAAAATAAAAAACCAAGCATTTAAGAATTATTATAAAACTATAAAATTATGATTTCCCGAGACCAAATAAATGAATTAGCAAAAAGATTTGCGATTGATGAATTTACGATTATTAAAGAATACTTACAGATTGTTTTTTTAAGTATTCTTTATAGTACCAATGAGAGTCAAAAAATTTACTTCAAAGGCGGAACCGCGATTCGTCTTTTGTTGAAGTCCAGTCGCTTTTCTGAAGACTTGGATTTTACCGCTGAACTTACTACTAAAGAATTGGACAGAATAACAGCGGAGACGGTAAAAAAGATGAGCTTGGTGGTTCCCGGTATTTTAATTAAACGAACCCAAGAGGCCGACATTTCTTATACGGCTATTTTGAGTTACTTATCTGAAGGAGCAAAATATCCGCTTACTATCCATCTTGATTTTTCACTCCGAGAAAAGCCGGAGACTTCGGTAGAAGATGTTTTAGAGACCGATTTTCCGGTTGCTCCCCAACCGGTGATCAGACATATGGATTGGACCGAGGTATTGTCCGAAAAAATCAGAGCGTTTCTTTATCGACAAAAAGGGCGAGATATTTATGACCTTTGGTTTATGCTTTCCAAAGGCATTCCGCTTGATTGGGAGATGGTTAATCGCAAGACCAAATTTTATGAAATGAAGACTTCTTTTGCTGATGTTCTCAAACGGGTTAATGAGTTTGATGACAAAAAAATTAAGGAAGACTTAGGGAAATTTTTACCGGTACACGATCGTGGTTTGGCGGTTCAGCTCAAAAGTATGCTGGTAAAGCAATTAATGACTAGACAATCTTTTACTATTGCTTCCAGTGAAAATGTTGACTACACAAAAGTTCCGGGGCACTCATTTTCTGGGACTGACAAATTTCTTGAACCGGAAGAGATGAAGACTACTAAAATTACCGAAATTAAAAGGCAGGATGAAAATAGTCTCGCGGTTAAGCTGGTTGCCACTTCAGGGATAGAAGCCACGGCTTATATCCGGGCTCGGAGTCGCAACGGCGTGAGAGAGTTGGATGTTATCGCCGATAACGCAGAAACATTCAAGGGTTTGTCTTACGACGAATTTATCAATCAAAAAATTGACAATTAATTTAATCTTCCGAAACTTTTAAAAAGATATCATCGCAGTCGTATAAGTTTGGTAAAGACTTGTTTGGACCAGATGAATATAGAGCAACTACTGTTTTATTAAATTCTAGGGGTGAACAACCAGTTATTGGATTTTTGGTTAAAGGGGGGTTGTCAGGGCATCCATAAAGAAAAGTATCACAAGTAGTATACAGGCCTTGTGCGGTGCCTACGTTGGCTCTTGGTGGATAATCCGAGTCAAACCCATATGCCGTACCCCACGGGTCATCAGGTGACTTCATATAAGGTCCATTCCATTTTGCAACATCTTCAGGTGTCCACTGACAGAGACTTGAAGTTAAGGCAGTGGGACAATCCATTGTCGATGAGGAACAATTATCACCACTACTATCACAAGTGCAGGATGGACCGGGGTCGATAATTCCCGATTGTGCATCACTAAAATCTATTTCATTAAAAAGCCCAACAACATCATTAGGTGGACAACCTTTAGGCCACTTACCGGTGTCAAAAGCTAATAAGTGGATAGCATTGCGAAGCTGAATCAGTTCCGATTTAGCGGCGGCAATTTTGGCTTTTTCTCTCGCGGTGCCGAGCGAGGCGATTACAATAGAGGCGAGTAAAGAGATAATGGAAATAACCACCAAGAGTTCGATTAGGGTAAATCCCGTTAGAGAGGATACTATAGATCGCGGTGAACTTTGTTTGTTTATATTAAATATTTTCATGACTCTCTAATGGGATGAAGCCCTGTTTTTTCATAAGAGTATTATACTAAAATCAAAGACGGAGAGGGAGGGATTCGAACCCTCGAGCCAGTTTTACCCGGCTAGCATCTTAGCAGGATGCTGCTTTCAACCGCTCAGCCACCTCTCCAGATATACTTAAATTCACTTAAAGTTCAATCTACCACAACAAACATTTTTTTTCTATTGTAGCACCCGCTCACGATCGTAGAACCGTGCTACAATGTTCTAAATTATCCTGCGGTAATAGCGAGCGGGAGGGCGGAGCGGGCGCCGGTGGTTGTTACATCGTCAATAATGATGACATCGCAAAACCGAATCTCTCTCAATTAAAACAAAATCAGAACTCTTGTGAAAAAATAGAAAGGGAAGCCACCCATCACATTTTTTTGGATTTTGGAGTTTTTGTGTTAGAATACACTTGCAATGTCCCTACATCAAAAAAAGTATCAAAATGCTGTTTTATACTTGTGCCACAAGTTGAAGGGTGAGGTGCGTGGCAAGAAAAAATTAGCAAAATTACTTTATTTTGCCGATTTTGATTTGTATGAAAAAAGTCAAAAGTCAATCACCGGCGATATTTACAAAGCTTACCCAAAAGGTCCGCTTCCAGTTAGTTTGCAAGATGTTGTTGATGAAATGTTAGATAAAAATATGATAAAAGTGGATTCAGTTTTAGAATGGGGTAAAGATTATGCGCCGACGGAAATTTATAAATGTTTAATTGAACCCGATGTTTCTGTATTTAATGAAGAAGAAAAAAAAATTCTTGATCGGGTGATTAGGCGATATGGTGAATTAAATGGTGAACAATTAGCCGAACTCTCTCATGCTGAAGCTCCTTATTCTGCCACCGAACTTTATCAAGAAATTCCCTATGAGTTTTCCTATTATCGCGGTACCGATTTTCAGGATCTATGATTGAGTTTCTTTACCATGTTGGCTTTGAAAAGGAAATTACTATTTATGAAAAACGCCGATTGCGTCATATTAGAGAAAGCTTAAAAGGGTTTCAAAAACTTTGCGAAACCCATTTTCATCCTAGCGCGCCGGAACGCAAAATTGATCCAGGAAAACTTCATCGGGTAACGCAAAATGATATTTGGACAATGTGGAAAATTGAACTTGCAATAATCAAGTCAGGTTTAAAACCAAATCAGTATCCGAGAATCTGGTTTGTGGTAAGTGGCAGAGTTATTGCATTTTTATGCATCTCCTCCCATGGAGATAATTACCATGATGTTGAAATGGATAAGTTGGCGCTTTCTCGAGTGGTAGATTTATTTTAAATTTTCATCCGCTGGCGATGGCGAGCGGGAGGGCGGAGCGGGCGCCGGCGAGTTTGAGCATTTTCTGACATTCGGTGAGGGTGGCACCAGTAGTCGCCACATCGTCAATAATAATCACATCGCGGTTTTTAATTTTTTTGCGATCCGAAATTTTAAAGGCGCCACGCAAATTTTTTAATCTCGCTTTGCGATTTTTGAGCGAGACTTGCGCCGGCGTGTTTTTAATTTTTATTAAAACTTTTTCTAGTACGGCAAAGTTTTCGGGGTCGC
>JBBTTN010000050.1:0-3757 GCA_038064235.1 Patescibacteria group bacterium | reverse complement strand
TTTAGTCAGTTTTGTGACCTCAATTGCCACGGGGATTGTGACGGTGACTTTGATTGACCAAGCGCCGGCCGGCGTGACCCAAACCATCAATCGGATTGTGGAGCGCACGGTGGAGCGGGTGGTGCCTGGGCCCACCCAAACCGCCACCGTGATCAAAGAGGTGCCGGTAATTGTGACAGAGGAGGATCTAATTGTGAGCGCCATTAAAAATTCTGAACCGGCGATATTAAAAATTGTTGCGGTTGGCGAACCGGATAAAATGCTCGGTTCGGGTTTTATTTTTTCTGACGCTGGTTTAGTGGCTACGGTGATTGAGGTGTCGGCTTCTAGCACCACTAAAGTTCAAAAATACCAAGCAATTTTAGCTAACGGCGAGAGTCAAGATTTGGAATTCGTGAAAGAAGTTTCGGGAGTGACGGTGATGAGTTTGCCAAAAATTTTAAACGAAGAAAAAAAATTCAATTTTTTGGAATTGGCGGATGATGAATTGGCGGTGGGGCAAACGGTGTTGGCGATTGGCACGCCACTGGCGCCAAATGAACCAAACATTTCAATTTCAAAAATTGGCGCTTTACTGATGGCAAGCGCCACCAGTACTCCAGAAATTAAAACCATTGCTGCCAGTCGCGATAATATTGGTGGGCCGATTTTAAACATCAAAGGCAAAGTAATTGGCATTAGCCGAGGAGGCGGATTTGCGATTAACGCTTTGCTACTTAAAGAAAATATAAATAATTAAGATGCCCCCATTCGGAAATTTTACCTCAAAAGCTAAAGAAGTGATTCGCAAGAGCCAAGAGCTCGCGGTGGAACGTGGGCAAAATCAAGTTAATCCGGCGCATCTTTTGGCGTCCCTTTTAATTCAAGATGAGGGCGTGCTGGTTTCCATTTTGGATAAAATTGAAATTGACACCGTGATGCTCACGGATTATGTGATTGATAGTTTGGAGGGCAACGAATCGGGCGCGGTGATTGCGCCTTCCTACCAACTTTATCTTACCCCTGAGCTGGTGCGGATTTTTGATACCTCGGGCAAAATCGCTTCCAATATGCAAGACGAATTTGTTTCTACCGAACATTTAATTTTAGCAATTTTAGAAAGTCCTAATTTGGCGCATGAGATGTTGGCGCGGTTTCGGGTGAGTAAAGAAAAAGTTTGGCGGGTGATTCAAGAAATTCGCTCGGGCAAAATTCGCGATGTGGGGGAAAATAAACGCTTGCGAGCGATTGAAAAATATACCAAAAATCTTACTAACTTGGCGCGTCAAGATAAATTAGACCCAGTGATTGGTCGCGAGGAAGAGATTCAACGAGTGATGGAAATTCTCTCACGGCGCACCAAAAATAATCCGATTTTAATCGGTGAAGCGGGCACTGGTAAAACGGCGATCGCTGAAGGTTTGGCGATTCGGATTGCCAAAGGTGATGTGCCCGAGTCGCTTCGCGATAAAGATTTGGTGTCGCTGGACATCGGCTTGTTGGTCGCCGGCACTAAATATCGGGGCGAGTTTGAAGAGCGTTTAAAAAATGTGTTGAAAGAAATTGAAAAGGCGCAAAATAAAATGATTTTGTTTATTGACGAAATTCACACGATTGTAGGTGCGGGCGCTGCCGAAGGCGCGATTGACGCTTCCAATATGTTGAAGCCCGCTTTGGCGCGAGGGGAATTGCGGGCGATTGGCGCCACGACGATTAAAGAATATCAAAAATATATTGAGCGCGACCAAGCGCTGACGCGCCGTTTTCAACCGGTGCTGGTGGAAGAGCCGAGCGTGGAAGATGGCATTGCGATTTTGCGCGGGCTGAAAGATAAGTATGAGTCACATCACGGCGTGCATATTACCGACGAGGCATTAGTGGCGGCGGTGACCCTTTCAAGTCGCTACATTGCCGACCGATTTTTGCCCGACAAAGCGATTGATTTAATTGATGAGGCTTGTTCGGCCTTGCGTTTGCAATTGGAAAATAAACCGGCGTTACTTGGTCAATCCCAAACTAAAATTATGCGTTTGGAAGTGGAGCGCGAAGCGTTGAAAAATGAAATTTTAACGAGGGATGATAAAAAATTAAAAAGTCGTATCGCGGTGGTGGAGCGGGAGATTGAAGAACTTAAAGAATCCACTCGCGAATTGGAATTAAAATGGAAAAATGAAAAGCAGGTGATTACGGAAATCAAAACGCTCAAAGTGGAACTGGAAACTTTGCGTTTGGAGGCGGATCAAGCGGAGATGAAGGCGGATTTGGCGCGCGCCGCCGAAATCCGTTACGGCCGAATTCCGGCGATTGATAAAGAATTAAAATTGAAAAAAACCCGTCTCAAAAAACTTCAAAGCTCGCGCCGAATTTTAAATGAAGAAATTACCGGTGAGGACATTGCGCGCGTGGTAGCGCGATGGACGCACATTCCGGTGATGCGGATGTTGGAAGAAGAGTCGCAAAAATTGGGGCGAATTGAGGAAGCGCTCAAAGCGCGAGTGCGCGGGCAAGACGAGGCGGTGCGTAAAATTAGCGAGGCGATTAAGCGTTCGCGCGCCGGCATTGCCGACCCCGACCGACCAATTGGTTCGTTTATTTTGCTCGGACCCACCGGCGTGGGCAAAACCGAACTCGCTAAAACCATCAGCAATTTTATGTTTGATGATGAAAAATCTTTGATTCGGATTGATATGTCGGAGTATATGGAAAAATATTCGGTTTCCAAATTGATTGGTTCACCGCCGGGTTATGTGGGTTATGACGAGGGTGGCGCACTTACGGAAGTGGTGCGTCATCGGCCGTATTCGGTGTTGCTTTTTGATGAAATTGAAAAGGCGCATCCGGAAGTGTTTAATGTTTTGCTTCAAGTGCTGGATAATGGTCGCCTCACCGACTCCAAAGGTCGGGTGGTTAATTTTAAAAACACGATTATTATTTTGACTTCAAACATTGGCAGTGAATTTATGAATCGGATGAATAAAATTGGTTTTGTTTCCGATGGTCAATCGCGGAGCGAGTATGTGGATGTGAAGACGAAAATTATGGAGAGTTTGAAAAATCATTTCCGGCCGGAATTTTTAAATCGTCTTGATGATGTGATTATTTTTAATCCCTTGGCGCCCGAAACGATTCGCGAAATTGTGGAATTGCAACTGGGAATTGTGCGGACGCGGTTGATGGATAAAAATTTGGAATTGGAAATCGCGCCGGAAATGTATGACTATTTAGCGCGCGAGGGTTACAGTAATGAGTATGGGGTGCGTCCGCTCAAGCGTTTAATTCAAAATAAACTTCTTAATCCGGTAGCGGAATTTATTATCGCGCGCAAGGTTGAAGGTGGCGGTTTGATTTCCGTCGGAATTAAAGATGGCGAACCATTGGTGGAAATTAAAAAAGTTTTTCCGTTCGTCCCCCCCACTCGCCACAAAACCAAATCCGAAAAAGAACCCGAACTCGCCACCGTCGGCGTTGAGGCGTAATTAACTTTACTCGAGCCTATTGTGTGGACAGAGCGGATACCAGCAACATCACTAATGTATCACCGGAATTTCCAGTAACGAACTTTTGAAGTAAATTTATGAAATTAACTGATAATGAAAAAAGAGATGTTGTAAAATACTTGGAAGCGGGAAAACCGCTTCCGGAAAAATATCGTTTCTTACTCTTTGATGATGACCGAGAGGTTGAATTGCTTTGGAACGGAAAGACAAATGAGGTAACGAATGTCGTCTTGCCTTTTCAAGTTATTGAGCAAATAGACGAGCCAAGAAGTGATGCAAAA
>JBBTTN010000049.1:0-4504 GCA_038064235.1 Patescibacteria group bacterium | reverse complement strand
AGTTGGGCGCGCGATTGGCTTTGGTGCAGAGGGCGAAGTTTTCCGCGCCGATTACATTATTGAAGGAGTTTTTGCTCACGCGGTGAAGTATGAAATCAGTGACCGTCTTTGGGGATATGGTGTGACCCCGAGCGTGGTGGGGGAATTGGTATTTGGTCAAAAAAACCAGTGGCAATTAACTTGGCGCGTGGGTTGGAGTTATGTTGGTGATTGCGGGAGCGAGTTTAATCTTGATGGCGGTTTAAACGCGGGACTCGCGCTACAGGTGACAATCAAATAATAAGGAGAAATTTTAACCCCGTAGGCACAATAGTGCTTTTACGGGGTTTTTGTGCTAGGCTATAGGGGTCTAAGAAGAAGCAGTATTAAAGTCGACTTTTCTTGATAATTAAAAGTTGTAAAAAAAATTATATGGCAACAGGAACAATCAAAACATTGACCCCGAAAGGATTTGGTTTTATTGCTCGCGATGGCGAGACTAAAGACCTTTTCTTTCATTCCAAAGAGTTGCAAGGCGTCACCTACGATGAGTTAAAGGTTGGCGACACGCTCTCTTTTGAAGTTGTGGATGGCGAAAAAGGTCCCGCCGCTACCAATGTTACGCGCGCTTAGTTTTTAACTTGGCGTCGTCCAAAAATCCCGTAAGCATTTCGCTCACGGGATTTTTGTGTTAAGCTGATTTTTAGAAAGGAGTTGGTGTTATGCCATACGGAAGTTCTTTGTTAGTTGTCATAATTATTGGCGTGGCGGTGCTTTTACTATTAAACTCACTGCAACGCCGACCATAAAGCTCTCACGGTTTTGTTTAACCTTGGGAGCTTTTCCACTTTTATTGAATTTTTATTTTTTTAAAAGTGTTAAAATTAAATTGTCGTTTTATTATAAATAATAATCGTTATGAATTATTCTAAAGTTTTGTGGGTATTAAGGATTGCAGTGTTTGGTGAGTTTTTAGGACACGGAGTTTTTGCTTTGCAGGGCAAGGCGCAATGGATTGGTTGGGTGCAAAAATTAATTAGCGTAGATTTAGCCACCGCCACCACGATTATGATGATTGTTGGCGCGCTTGATATTTTGATCGCGATTATTGTGCTCTTGCGACCAATTCGTCCGGTGCTTTTATGTGCGGCAATTTGGGGTTTTTGGACGGCGTTAGTTCGTCCTTTAGTCGGCGAGCCGATTTGGGATTTTATTGAACGCTTTGCCAACTGGGGCGCGCCGTTGGCCTTATATTTGTTAATGGCAAAATCAAATCGTAATTCCGGACAATAGATTTTTTTCTACTTTATGCTAGAATGGTGCTAATGAAAGAACGCGCGTATTTCATCGTTTGGATTTTGGTGGTTGTTATTTTGGGCACTTTGCTTTGGTTTAATTATACCAAGGGCAATCGTCTGGCGCAGGAATTAGCCACGACGAAAACAGAATTTGCTTCAAGCACGGCGCGGTTTGAGGGCGAAGTTGCAAAATTAAATGACGAACTCGCTCAAGCGCGCGATGAAAACAAGTCGTTAAATAACGACTTGGAAGCGGAAGTTGAACGCAATGATGGTTTTGACAAACAAATTAAGGGTTTAGCGGGGACGATTGGCAAACTTGATAAATTAAGCAAAACCGACAAAGAGCTGTTGCAAAAATATTCTAAAGTTTATTTTTTGAACGAGCATTATGTGCCTGAAAAATTAATTGAAATTGATCCGCTCTATGTTTCCTCAACGGAAGAAAAAGAACAAATTCACGCCAAGGTCTGGCCATTTTTAGAGCGCTTGCTTAAACGCGCCAAACGCGATGAGCAGGAATTAAAAATTATTTCTGCTTTCCGCTCTTTTAGCGAACAAACCTCACTTAAAGCCAGTTACAAGTTTACTTACGGCGCTGGCACTGCCAATCAATTCTCCGCCGACCAGGGTTACTCCGAGCATCAATTAGGGACCACGATTGATTTTAGCACCACCGCGCTTGGTAACGCTTTTGAAGGGATTGATAAAACTGAAGCCTATAAATGGCTGAAAGATAATGCTTATAAATATGGCTTTACTTTGTCGTATCCGGAAAATAATGTCTATTATAAATTTGAGCCGTGGCATTGGCGGTTTGTGGGGGAGGAATTGGCGACTAAACTTCATGACGCCGGCAAATATTTTTACGATCTTGATCAGCGCGAGTTAGACACTTATCTTTTGGTGATTTTTGACTAGTATTTTTTAGCGCTTCGTTTTATAATTTAGTTGATGAAAATTAAAGCGGTTATTTTCTGGGCGGGATTAATAATTTTAGTGATGGTGATTATCCTCAGCCAGATGGGTCGCACGCCTTGGGGACCTTCTGGGGTGCCCGGGTTGTGGTCAAATGATATTTGGAGCCAAGAGAATTCGCAACGCCTCGCGGATCAATACACTCTCACTCATATTTCTCACGGATTGGGGATTTACGCGCTTCTTCATTTAACAGCGCGCGCTTTGCCGGTGGGCCCGAGATTGCTAATTGCGGTGGTGTTGGAAGGTGGTTGGGAAGTTCTGGAGAACACTGATTTTATAATTAATAAGTATCGCGAGGCGACGATCTCGCTTGATTATTACGGCGACAGCATTTTAAATTCGGTAGGCGATGTGATTGCGATGATACTCGGTTTTTTGTTTGCTGCCAAATTATCGGTAAAAAAATCTTGGCTCTTTTTCATTTTTCTAGAATTATTACTGGCGCTGTGGATTAAAGATAATTTGATTATCAATATCATTATGTTGATTTATCCGCTGGGGATTATTAAAGCTTGGCAATTAAAACCATTATGATTAAAACTTTGCTGATTCAGCAAATTTATTTTATTTTTCTCCTGGCGGGATTTTTGGCTTTTATTATCGCCACGATTATTTTGTCGTTTCATTGGGCGAGTTATGGCGCGGAAGTGCCAGCAATTAAGCGCGCTCGGCCGGTTTTTTATCTTGGTTCTTTTTTGGCGCTAGGCTTAATGCTCTGGAGTTATTTTTTAATCACATGAATTATTCCAACCCGATTATTTTGGAAGAGGGCGAGCAAGTGGTGCACAACGCGCGCAAACATTGGTTTTTAATCTTAGTGGAATTATTTTCTCTAGGTTTGGGATTATTTTTGCCGATTATCTTTTTTATTATTTTTAAAAATTTTGCCTTACCGTTTTCTGACGCGCTTGCCAATATTACCACCGGTCATTTAATTTTCTTCGGCGCGTTATGGTTTTTACTCCTATGGATTATGGCTTTTTCCGTGATTACTGATTACACTTTGGATGTGGTTAAAATTACTAATCGGCGGATAATTGATATTGACCAGCGCGGATTTTTCTCTCGAAACATTGCTACGGTTCACCTGAATATG
This sequence comes from Patescibacteria group bacterium, assembly GCA_038064235.1. Lineage (GTDB taxonomy): Bacteria > Patescibacteriota > Minisyncoccia > Phycocordibacterales > JACOZG01 > JBBTTN01. The sequence goes on along the minus strand of JBBTTN010000049.1, from coordinate 1,150 downwards.
GTGCAAGATGTTACTATTGAAGCAACTGGTATTTTGCCCACCTTGCTCCACTATGGCAATCTTACAATTCAGTCTGCTGGTGAGCAAAAGGAGTTTGTGATTAAAGGACTACGCAATCCCGATTTAGTAAAAGAAATTATAATTAATGAACAAGGTAACGCTTTATTAAAATAAATAAAATAATATGGAATTAAATAAAATCCCAAAACTTTCGTTATTATTGCTTCGGTTAACGGTGGGTTGGATGTTTTTTTACGCGGGGATTACTAAAGTGCTAAATGATGGTTGGTCGGCGGGAGGTTACTTGGCGGGCGCCAAAAATTTTACGGGTTTTTATCAATGGTTGGCGAGTCCGGCAATTTTGCCCATTACCAATTTTTTAAACGAGTGGGGATTAACTTTACTTGGCGTGGCGTTGATTCTTGGCGTGTTTGTGCGGATTTGTTCGCTTTTGGGGGCGTTAATGATGTTGCTTTATTATTTAGTGATTCTGGAATTTCCTTATCCCAACGCGCACGCTTACATTGTGGACGAGCATATAATTTACATTGCAATCCTACTTTTTTTTGCCACCACCCAAGCCGGTCGCTTTTATGGTTTTGATCGCTGGCGGAGGAATTTAAATTAATTAAATTTATTATAGAGTTAAAGGTACCTGACCCCTTTATCTGCTTTTCCATTTAGAATTGTGAGAAGATACTCAAAAATGCTTGACAAGTTTAGGGCGATATGCTAAGCTCTTAGGCAGTTGTTCATTGATTGGCTGTGGCCACTGTGTTGGTGACTACAGCGAACGTTTGTCCACTCGTTTGAAAACAGGACAGGTATGGCGTTAACCTTACCGCCAGAAAGAGTTCCCATGACCACGATTGATCTCAACAAGGTCAGTTTCTTCCAGCCCGTAGAGGGAAAGACCCTGCGGGAGCAGTTACAGGGGAAGATCCTGGCTGGTGCCGAAGTGATCGAGTATATTCGATCATTCCGTCGAACAAAAGGATTTGTTCCACCAGCCCATTGGAACGATGCCAACAACCCAATGTGGGCGGAGGGATTTGTTCCACCGTCCCATTGGATCAAGGCTGTTGGCTCAAGGTGGGTGCACGTATTTTCGCTCACCCACTTGCCACCTCCGCCTGGCGAGAGACGACCG
>JBBTTN010000048.1:5052-13670 GCA_038064235.1 Patescibacteria group bacterium | reverse complement strand
TTTATGAAAACTGGCGTTGCATTAAAATATTGAATGTAGCACCATGGTAACTGTTTTAAATCCACGATGATGATATTATACAGGCTAATTGGGATTATAAGCATAATTTAAAAAAACAAAGACCCGGGCTCGGAGTGAGCGCGGGTCTTTTGGGTTTAAAATTCAACAATTCGGATAGGGGGAATGAAAAACCTCACTGATACCCCCGACCTTTGGCACCTCAAGAGAGCATCTCGGGCAACCAGTTTGCTCACCAAACTTGAGCACAACAGTCAACGCTCCCTTTGCCAACTTGTTGGCCAAAATATCTTTAAATTCCTTGGTAAGATGAGGCTCAGCCTCCTCTCGTGGCAAACAGTACCGTTCGCCACACCCGTCACAATTAACAAAAAAGACCTCTTCCAATTTTGACTTAGCCAATTTCCTCCTCCTTTCTGGTTATTCACCCCTTACTGTCTAACACACCCTAAAACAAAAATCAAGCGTTCATCCTGTTTCTTACTTCTTCTACTTTTAGCCGTCGTTTCATGCGATTAGCAATTTCTAACGCTGTTTCTTTTACTTTTTCTGGACTTGATAAATGTTCAGATTTAATAATATAGTCAGCTTTGGCTTCTTTTTTTTCAGGTCTGATGGTGTAATCAAGAGTAAAAACCGTCCCAGCAAAATCTAAAAAACCATCAACGCCGTGTAGAGTGTCTAGGGGAGTACCACGGGCGGTGTAAAATTTTAGATCAGCATAACTTTCTTGATCTAAACCTAAATTATCTGCCACTAAAGAAAGAAGGTCGGCCGAAACTGCATACTTCTTAACTTCATGACCTTCATAATTTTCAATTAGCAGGGGATCGGCAGAATTCCATTCTTTTGGTTGATTATCACGCACCCAGTCAAAATAATCATCTCGGCTTCTGATTGTTTTTTTGATATTCAAATCATTCCAATCTCGGAGCATTTTACGTGCAAGTTCAAAATCTTCACGCTCTCTGGCGTCAACATAAGCCTTACCGTTCCAACCACAGTGGATAAAAGCTAGATTCTCATCCTCAAATAAACCACCAGTTAATCCATCGTCTGCACTCTCCATTTTTTCCCAACGATTCATGATTTTATTATAAAATAATTTCACCCAAAACACCAAAATTTGCATTTTTTAAAAGACTCTGATATGGTAGACCCATGCTGTCAACCAAGAAAAAGCAGGGAATTATTAAAAAAAGCCAAGTCCACGAAAAGGACACTGGCTCTTCGCGCGTGCAAGTAGCGATGTTAACTGAAAGAATTGAGGAGCTCACCAAACATTTAAAAAAGAATAAAAAGGATGAGCACTCAAGACGCGGGCTTTTAAAATTAGTTTCTAAACGCCGGGCTCACGAAAAGTTTTTAGCGCGCCGAGGCAAGTAAACGCATTTTTTATGCCAATCATTAAACATAAGGGACAAAGGGTCGGGGTTTTTATTGACACTCAAAATCTTTATCACTGCGCCAAAAATCTTTATCAAGCACGCGTCAATTTTGGTGCCATTTTAAAAGAGGCGGTGGCGGGACGAAGTTTGATTCGCGCCGTGGCCTATGTGGTGACCACGGAAAGCGGTGAAGAAAAAAACTTTTTTGAAGCGATGGGCAAGATGGGGATTGAAATTAAAACCAAAGATTTGCAAATTTTTGCCGGCGGTTCTAAAAAAGCCGATTGGGATGTGGGGTTGGCGGTGGACGCGATTAAACTCGCGCCCCGCCTTGACGCCGTAGTGATCCTCTCTGGCGATGGCGATTTTGTGCCGTTGGTGGAATATCTAAAAATTCATAGTGGTAATCAGGTGGAAGTAATTGCCTTTGGCAAAAGCACTTCGGCTAAGCTTAAAGAAGCGGCGGACGACTTTATTGACCTGTGCGATAACCCCCGAAAATATTTGATGGGTAACGGCAACGCCACGCCTCGACGTCAACCCACCAAAGAAGAAAAACCATTGGAATAAAAAACTTTTTCGTTTATAATTAAATTATGGACGAAGTTAAAAATACTCAAACGACAACACCCGCGCCGGCTCAAGATTTGCAAAAATCACTAGATGAAAAATTAGCCGAAGCCAAATTGGCGATGGAAGGTTTGGAGCACACCGAAAAGCGTTTGGAAGAAGAACGCACGGAAACGGCGAGTAAAGAAATTGCCGAACTGGAAGCTAAACTGGCAAAATTGGAAAAGGAAAAAGAGCGTTACGAAATAGAGTGGGTCAAACAAGACGACAAACGCCAAGCCATCAATCGAGCACTTAAGCCAATTTTAGAAGCGGAAAAGTTAGCGGAAGAAAGTGAGGCTACACTGGAACTTGAAGAAACTAAAGCCGGTTTGCCCCAACAAAAAATGGCAGTGGAAAAAAAACGTTGGGAGGCCGATGATGTGCGTCGCCAAGCGGAAAAAGAAAAATGGGAACTGCAACAAAATTTGTGGAAATTTGACAGTGTGATTGAAGCCAACACCAAAGAGTATCGCGCGATTTTGGAAGAGGAAGATAAACTTAAAAATCGGTTACAAGAATTGAAAACGATAATTCCAACTCAATAATTATGGCTGACGATAATCTTGAAGCTCGTCGCCAACAAGCGCGCCTCGCCATGGAAGGGGAGGAAACTGCCAAGCGTCACGAGGCGGAGACCGCCATTTTGAGCAAGCGACGGCTGGAGGCGCAGATTGCGATGGAAAGCGAGGAACAAAAAAAGAAGCGGGTTAATACCGAACAGTTGGCAAGGTCCCGCGCCATTGCCAAAGAACGCCTAACGCAAGATTTAGAAAAAAAACGTCAAGAAGAAAATGCTAAAGCCGAAGCGCTAAAACAAAAACTCGCTTCTGATACCAAAAAAGAAAAAGAGGACTATGATGCCAAACTGCGCCAAATTCATCAATCGGAATTAAAAATCGGCACCATTAAACAAGCGCCGAGTAGCACTTTAAGTTCCATCCACACTTTAAAAAGCGATATGGCGCGCACGATTCGCGATGATGATTTATCAATGACAAAAATTGTGCTTCAAGAAAAAGATCGTGCCTTAATGAATTTTGGCTTGTCTGGCGGACTGATGGCTCCCGAAGTTAAAAAAGGGGGGCACACCGGGCTGATGATTTTTTTGATTATTTTACTTTTAGCCGCCACCGCGAGCGCCGTGATTTTAGTTTTTTATCCTGAGACGGCGAACAAAATCACCAAGCAAATTACCGGTTTATTTGGTCAAAGCACCGAAAATCCGGCGCCAGTGTTCGTGGCGAGCTACTTAATCCCCGTTGATGATAAAATAGAAGTCACGACGGAAAAACTTGACGTTGAAGGTTTACGCGCGCAAATTACGCAAATTTTTGGGAACGCTAAAGATGACAAAGTGATGACTGGACTGGCTTTTATTGAAGCGGGTAAGCAAATTGACTTCGCTCGCTGGCAAAGCAAATTGGCACTCGGCGCACCCGCTTCGCTCACTGGCAAACTTGGACCAAAGTTTTTGTTTGGTATTTTAAATCTTAACGAGGTTAAAAACGGTTTTGTGATGGTTGAAGTTAAACCAGATTTAAGCAAATCACTGTTAGAGTGGGAAGCCAATTTAGCCGTCCGGTTGTTGCCATTAATTGGTGGCAGTAACGCCGTGGCCGTCTTTAATAGTCGGCTGTTTCAAAATTTAGAAGTGCGGGTGTTGCCAAACGCCTTTGGCGAAAGTCAGATGATTTACACCATTATTGGCAACCGTTATTTAATTATCACCACCAACGAAAAAGCGTTGGAAAATCTGGTGGGGCGTTTGTCGCTATTGTAAAAATTAATTTGTTTGCTATATTTCTCCTATGCTAGAACAAACTAAAAAAGCCGAGCTAAAAGCCAAGTTGGAAGAGGAGCGCGCCATCCTTGAAGAAGAGTTAAGCGGGATCGCCACCAAAGACCCAAAAAATCCCGAGAATTGGCAAGCTAAATCAGGCGACACTTCCGAAATTGAGTTTCGTGATGATGTGGCCGAGCGCTTAGAAGAACTTGAAGACCGCGAGGCCGAAACTTTGCCCTTCGAGAGCCGATTGAATGAGCTCAAACAGGCGCTGGAACCAATGAGCGCCGGCACTTACGGGATTTGCAATATCTGCGGACAAGAAATTGAAGTGGAACGCCTCACCGCCAACCCCGCCGCCCTCACTTGCAAAACGCATCTTGGTTAAATAATTTTTTACCTACCAACAATGATAGATCTGCTATAATAGGTTAATGATCGTCGCTGAAAGAAAAATACTCTCTCTTGTTAAAGATAGACCATATTTTGTAAATGGTAATTAGCCGCGGATTGTGAAAAAGATGATTTAAGTTTAATATCAAGTAATATGAAACAACACGAAGCGGTAATAAAAATACTGGAACAAAATGGTGGGTTTGCAACGCTTGGCCACCTCAACCAAAAAGTTTTGAAAGTGCCTGATGTTGAGTGGGGGACCAAAACTCCCTTTGCGAGTATTCGCCGTATAGTTCAAGATGAAAGATTTTTCTTTAAAATAAAACCCGGCCTTTGGGCGTTAAATTCTTATAAAGATAAACTGCCACAAGAGATGTTCCCCGTGGGTATAGTACCAAAGCCAGAACAAGAATTGTTTAACCACAGTTATTACCAAGGATTGTTGGTGGAAATAGGTAATTTAAAGAAATATGAAACTTTTGTACCAAGCCAGGACAAAAATAAAAAGTTTATCGGTAAAACATTGGGAGAGGTTAGTTCACAAAATAATTTTTATCAATTTGGTTACGACCATATTATGAGAAAAGCTAAAACAGTTGATGTTTGTTGGTTCAATGTTAGAAAAATGCCGAGCGTGTTTTTTGAAGTTGAACACTCAACTGATATTCAAAACTCGTTACTTAAGTTTATTGAGATACAGGATTATAACATCAAATTTTTCATTGTTGCAGACAAGATAAGGAAAGAAGAGTATATTAGAAAACTTATACTTAACGCATTTATACCAATAAAATCTCGTGTACAATTTATTGATTATGATAAACTATCTGATTGGCACACAAAAACTTTTGAAATTACTAGTGTGGAAAGTAACATTATTTTATGAATTATGAAATTAAAAAATTTTATAAAGAAATTAGAAAAAATTAGCAAAAAATACTCTGGAAATTTGGAAGTTGTCATGGCAGACAATATTGCTGTCATTAAACCGATTTTTAAAAAAAATTTCCGCGGTTGTAGTAAGGTTATAATTACAGATGGAATATAAATTTCAAAAGATGATAAGTTCAGTGAATGAAAAATTACAAACCTGTGATTTTAAAAAGAAACAATATCGAAAACTTTTTTCAATTTTAAATATAGAAGTTGAGTATATCTATATTTTGGGGGATTGGTATAAAAGTTTAAGATATAAAGATGCGTTAGATTATGTTATATCGGTCGGTTGTCAATATTATTTTAAATATTTACCTTTGCAAAAATTGGGATTACCAGTACCAAAATAAAAGTCAGCAGGTCTGCTATAATTATTTAATGCTCGCGAAAGTGCATAGTGCGCAGGTGGTTGGTCTCAAGGTTGACTTGGTTAGTGTGGAAGTGGATATTTCCAAAGGGCTCCATTCTTTTTCCATTGTGGGTTTGCCCGACAAGGCGATTCAAGAAGCCGAGGATCGGATTAGCGCCGCGATAAAAAATTCCGGTTTTAAATCCCCCCAAAAAGGCAATCGTAAGGTAATTGTGAGTTTGGCACCAGCCGATGTTAAAAAAGAAGGACCGATTTTTGATTTGGCGATTGCCGTGGGTTATTTATTGGCTGCGAAAGAAATTAAATTTGAACCGAAAAAAGTCGCCTTTCTGGGCGAACTTTTTTTAAACGGGGAAGTGCAATCCATTAAAGGCGCGCTAATGATCGCGCGCCGACTCGCCGAAGCCGGTTTCACCGAACTTTATTTGCCGAAAGAAAATGCTAAAGAAGCGGCGTTGGTAAAAAATTTAAAAGTTTTTGGAATTCAAAATCTCGCCGAACTTACCCATCATCTCTCGCCCAATGAGGAACGAGAAGAAAAAGTTTTTGCGCCCCTCTCCGCCGAACCGCCCGCGGAAATCAGCGAAACGGAAACCACAATTGACCACCTGTTTGATATGTGCGATGTGAAGGGACAATTTTCCGCCAAGCGCGGTTTGGAAATTGCTGCGGCTGGCGGTCATAATTTGGCGATGTCGGGACCGCCGGGCACCGGCAAAAGTATGTTGGCGAAAGCCTTTACCAGTATTTTACCCGACTTAAATTTTAATCAAATGATGGAGGCCACCGGCATTCACTCGGCCGCTGGTGTGCTCGGCAGTTCACTTGTGATTCGTCCGCCCTTGCGCGCGCCCCATCACACCGCGTCTTACATTTCGCTGGTGGGCGGTGGGGCTTGGCCCAAACCAGGGGAAATTACTTTGGCCCATAAAGGCGTTTTATTTTTGGACGAATTTCCTGAGTTTGATCGACGAGTGATTGAGTCGCTTCGGCAACCACTGGAAGACCGCGTGATCCAAATTGCTCGAGCGCGTGGTTCCATGACCTTCCCCGCCAGTTTTATTTTAATCGCCACCATGAATCCTTGCCCCTGTGGACACAAAGGCGTGCGGGGTAAAGAATGCATTTGTTCACCGATGGCTTTGATGAAGTATGAACGAAAAATTTCCGGACCAATTATTGACCGGATTGATTTGTGGGTAGATGTGCCGGTGGTAGAATATGAAAAACTTTCACAAAAAGGCGGGGGAGGCGAAGCCTCGGTTAAAATTAAAGAACGCGTAATGTCCGCGCGTGAAAAACAAAAAGCGCGCGCGGAAAAACTTGGCTTGCAAAATAAAAGCGAAAAATTAAACAGCCAAATCAGCGCTAAAGAAATTGCCCAGTTGGCGCCCCTTTCCGACTCCTGCATCAAACTTTTAAATTCTTCCGCCAAACAACTTGACCTCTCGGCTCGCGCCTACCACCGCATCATCAAACTCGCCCGCACTATTGCCGACCTCGCCAACGACACCGATATCAAAGAAGAACATTTACTCGAAGCATTACAATATAGACCGAAGAAATAAATTTATGAACAAAACCCTTGTCCCCGTTGAAATAATTGAACATTCGATTCTGTTAATTAGAAAACAGAAAGTATTAATTGATGTTGATTTGGCCTTACTTTATAAGGTTGAGACCAAACAATTAGTTCGAGCTCTAAAAAGAAATCTTGATCGTTTTCCAAAAGATTTTATGTTTCAGTTAAATGAGGTAGAAACTAAAAACTTGAGGTACCAATTTGGCACCTCAAGTTTACATGGTGGTAGAAGATATAATCCTTACGCCTTCACCGAACAAGGTGTGGCCATGCTCTCAAGTGTGCTCCATAGTCCCAGAGCAATTAAAGTAAATATTGAAATCATGCGCGCCTTCGTTCGTCTGCGAAAAATTTTATCTACTCACACGGACCTTGCTAAAAAATTAAATAATCTTGAACAAAAGTATGACAAAAATTTCCGCGTCGTCTTCGACGCCATTCGCCAGCTTATGACCCCACCCGACGAACCCAAGCGCCCAATTGGTTTTAGAATTAAGAAATAATATTCGCCTGAGGTTTCTTTCGAAAAATACGGTAAATCAACCAAAAGATGAGAGCGTAAAAAATACCATTAACTATAAAAAACACTGCCCACGACAAAGTGTTTGTTTGTGGAGAAGTGGGGTGTTCTTCAATATATTTTTTTGACTCTTCGCTAAGAGGAAATGGGTTACCATTAACATCCACCGCCTGAGCGAATCTGGTTGGTACTTGTTGCATAAAAGGCGTAGAAAAATATCGTCCGGGGGCAACGAGAAACCTACTTCCTATTATCATCGTCAAGTAAAATGGAACAATAGCTCCAAACAAAAAACCGATTATCAATACTTTAGAAATTTTTAACATAATGAATTATGGTTAGCTAGTAACTACTAAATAATAACACAAGCAAAAAAAACAACCCCTCGCGGGGTTTATTTTTCTTGAAGTATTATCTAGATCAAAACATTCGTTTTAATTCGTAACCATTCGTTAAAATGGATTTTTAGCCCCACGAATTTCAAAATGGACATGAGGTCCGGTGGATTTGCCAGTGGAGCCCACATAACCAATCACTTGACCTTGCACCACCTTTTGTCCCACCTTTACAAGGTTGCTGGAATTGTGGCCATAAAGCGTTTGGGTGCCGTTGCCATGTTTGATGACGACAAAATTTCCGTAACCACCATTCCACGCGCCTTGTTTACTCACTACCACCGTGCCCGATGCCGAGGCGAGTAGTGGCGTGCCAGTTGGTGCCGCCAAATCCACGCCATTATAACCATGAATCCCTTGGCTTTTCCGCCCGCCCTTAATTGGCCGAATATAATAATCCACAAAAAGCGGAGTATTTTTACTATTGCCTTCCACTGCCACCAGCTCGCCATCGGGGATAATAATTTCCGCACCGAGAGTCAACGCACTGTTAGGGTCAAGGTCGTTAAACTTGGCAATTTCTTCCAAATCACCGTGATAACGCTTGGCGAGGGTTGCCAGAGTATCACCTTTTTTAACTTCGTAACGCACGCCAGAAATCGGCAAAATCACCAGCAC
>JBBTTN010000048.1:0-4952 GCA_038064235.1 Patescibacteria group bacterium | reverse complement strand
CCGTGCCAAAAGTGTCAATGAGTGGTACAGTTTGCGAATTCAAAACCACTCCCGAGTTTGAAGGGGGAGTGGTGTAAGCTTTGGCCAGAGGTAATACCAGTAAGATTGGACTAAAAATAATCAAAATAACAACCGCAACAAAAATAGGCTTTTTGTAAAAAAGCTTGGTAAATCTAACTATTTTAGTGATTTTGGATAAAATAAGCCTATTGTGTAGCCATGCAGTGTGTAAGGAAACCTCGGCCGTTCCGTCTAATCTGGATAAGGGTCACTATAGCAAAATTTGACTCCGCCGACAACTTCCCCACCCACCTATGGGGATAAGTTTTGTGCTATTATTTATCTTATGAGTTTTGAACAACCATCATTTGAGAACCAAGAAAATAATGTGGAGGAGAAAGATTTAGAGACGATGATTAGTAAAGCCTTTGATACCACTCCAACTGGAATACACGATCAATTAGAAGAAATCATTGGTGACAGAGAAAAAATTATTAACGAGTTAGCAGAACTACAAACCGACCACCAAAAACAACTTGACCTTTTTGATGAAAGGGTGGTGGCCTTGGAGGGATTGGGGTTATCTCCCGATTTATTAAATAATATGAGAGAAACATCCCGTCTAATGAGGCGCGACAGTCGGTCTTTTCTCCAGCGCCTTGGCGGTAGTTTAGTCTCAATGATTAAAGCGACTACCCGACATTTTTCTCATCAAAACTAAGTAATTTAGTTGCTCCTACAATCTCACTTGAATTGATACCTGCCTGATGCGCGGTTTTTAACCACCGACGCCATTCATTGCGCGCGTCTTGTTGTTTTGAAGTCAATTTTTGACTCTCAAGATTATCACTGGTTACACCAGAGACATTCATTTCAATTAAAGCTTTAGCCGCGCTTTCAATAATTGAATCGCGAAAAGAAGTTGTTTCGTTGAACTGTTCCATTTTCATTGTTACATTCTACCAAACATTTCAAAAAATGTTATAAATACCGAGTGGATTATTTAGAAGGATTGAATGAGAGACAAAAGGAGGCGGTCTTGCATGAAAAGGGACCGCTTTTGATTGTGGCGGGAGCGGGAGCGGGCAAAACCAAAACGATTACGCATCGAATTTTTCATTTAATTAAAAACGGCGTGGCACCGGAGAGTATTCTTGCCATCACTTTCACCAACAAAGCGGCGAAAGAAATGGGGGAGCGCCTCAAGAGCTTAATGGAACAAAGTGGGAGTGCTTTATGGCGTGGGGACCATGTACCGCATGGTACATGGGTGAGCACCTTCCACGCGCTCGGCGTGAGATTGATTAAAGAGAATTTAGCGTATTTTAATTTGCCAAAATTTTTTCAAATTATTGATAAAGAAGAATCAGTGAAGTTGGTGAAGCAAGCGCTGAAAGAATCAGGCGAAAATATTGAGGGCGGAATTCCCCAAAAAATCGCGAGCACCATTTCCAAACAAAAAAATTTAATGCGGAGCCCGGATGATTATTTAAATTATGCCAATGCTTCAAATGATTTTTTTATTAGCACCACTGTGAACGCTTGGAAAAAGTATGAGGCATTAAAAAAAGCCACGCACTCGCTGGACTTTGACGACTTACTTTTAAAATCAACTTTGCTTTTACGCGATAATCCCGAGCGATTAAAAATTTATCAAGCGCGCTGGCAATTTATTCATATTGATGAATATCAAGACACTAACGCCGTGCAATACACGCTCTCGCGTTTACTCGCCGGCGAGCGTAAAAATATTTGCGTGGTGGGTGATGTAGACCAATCAATTTATAGTTGGCGCGGGGCGGATTTTACCAACATTTTGCGTTTTGAAGAAGATTATCCGGAAGCCAAAGTGGTAACGCTGGAAGAAAATTATCGGAGCACTCAAGTGATTTTAGACTTTGCTAATCAAGTGATTGTAAAAAATAAAAAGCGCAAAGAAAAAAAATTATTCACGCGCCAAAAAGGCGGGGAGGAAATTGCGCTTATTGTGGGGATTGACGAGGGCGAGGAGGCGAGTCTCGTGGCGGAAGCGTCGCGGAATTTAATTGAGTCCGGCGCCGAAGCAAAAGATATTGGCATTTTGTATCGCGCCAATTATCAATCACGCGCGCTGGAGGAAGCTTTTTTGAATTTGCGAATTCCCTATCAAGTGGTGGGCACGCGCTTTTTTGACCGGCAAGAAATTAAAGATGTTTTAAGTTTGCTTAAATGCGCTTTAAATCCGGAGGATATTGAGAGCACCAAACGCGCGCTGGGCGCTTTGAGTTTGGGGATCGGCAAAGTCACGATTGCCAAAATATTTTCTAATTTGGGAAACACTTTGCCAAAGACGGCGCAAATTAAAGTCGCCAACTTTCGCGCTTTACAAGCCGAGATTCGTAAGGCCACCGACACCCACCGCCCATCAGAACTAATTAAATTTATTGTGAAGCGTTCCAGTTTAGGCGATAAATTAGCCGAATCCAAAGACGAACAAGATAAGGAACGGTTGGAAAATATCAAAGAGCTGGTAACGCTCGCCAAGCGTTATGATTCTTATTTGCTTGGTGAGGGATTGGAACAAATGCTCACCGATACCGCGCTAATCGCCGACCAAGACACCATCAAAGATGGCGGAGGCGTAAAATTAATGACGGTGCACGCGGCGAAAGGTTTAGAATTTGATTTCGTATTTGTCACCGGTTTGGAGCAGGATTTATTTCCCTCAGCGCCGAGAATGGGCGAAGAGAGTGAACGCGATAATGAAGAAGAGCGCCGACTTTTTTATGTGGCAATCACCCGCGCCAAGAAGAAATTATATTTGTGTTACGCCGAGTCACGAACGATTTTTGGCAAACCGCAACCACGCTTACCGTCAGAATTTTTAGCGGATCTTGACCAAAAATCACTTGATAAAAAACAATCTGGTTGGTTAATTGATTTTTAATTTATGCAAGCCAAAAAATCTTTAGGACAAAACTTTTTAGCGGATCCAGCAATTCTTAAAAAGATTGTGGGGGTTTCCGAAGTAAAAAATAATGACCTTGTGTTGGAAATTGGTCCCGGACACGGAACATTAACGCAAGAAATTTTAACCACTGGTGCGAATGTTATTGCGGTGGAAAAAGATCATCGTCTCATCGCGACACTGACAGAAAAATTTGCCGAAAAAATTAAAACTGGGCAATTAAAAATCATTGAAGCTGATATTTTGAATTTTGCTTTTGAAGCTTTAGAAGCTAAGGCCTATAAGCTGATCGGGAATGTTCCTTACTACATTTCTGGCGAAATTTTACGAAAGTTTTTAACAAGCAAGAATCAACCGCAATCAATGACTTTACTTTTACAAAAAGAAGTGGTGGAGAGAATTGTGGCAAAAAAAGAAAGTTTGCTCTCCTTAAGTGTTAAAGTTTACGGCGAGCCGAAAAAGGAATTTATCGTGAAAGCCGGCTCATTTCGCCCCGCACCTAAAGTTGATTCGGCGGTTCTTACTATTAAAAATATCAGCCGTAAAAAATTTATTGACGCAGGTCACGAGCAAAAATTTTTTGAAATTATTCATCAAGGTTTCGCTCATAAACGCAAACAATTAAAAAATAACTTAATAATTGAAGCTGGAATTACCGTCAAGTGCGGAGTAAACTTAACGCAAAGAGCCGAAGCATTAACGCTTGAAAATTGGTTATGTTTGAGTCATTAATTATTTTACTCGCCATCTGGTCAATGCTTTTTTCTCCAACCGAAATCCGGCAACACTCGGTGTTGCCGGATTTATCGGAAATAAAAATTGGAGAAACGGTTTTTAAAGTTGAAATCGCTGATAATGATGAAGAGCGAGCGCGAGGTTTATCCGGTCGCGCCAATTTGCCGGAAGATCAGGGTTTGCTTTTTGATTTTATTGTGCCGAGTCGCCCGGGCTTTTGGATGAAAGAAATGAACTTCCCCATTGATATTGTGTGGCTAAATGAAAATTGGAAAATTGTGGATTTAACGGAAAATTTTACGCCCGAATCTTACCCCCAAATCATTTTTCCGAAATCCGCTGTTAAGTATGTGCTGGAAATCAACGCCGGTTTAATTAAAAAATCCGGCTTCACTGTCAAGGTTGCACCTTGACAATTTTTGGTGTGGTGTAATTTGGGAAATTAGATACCGGAAGTGCCCATCATTGTAAAAAAACCGGTGGTGGAAGTGATTCTGAAACAAGGCGGGTAATTATAAAGATTGGAACAAAAACCACCTTTGCCACCCCGACCAAGCACATACGGTCCGGGTTCAAACACATTGTAATTAGCGTAAAGTTTGGTCGCCCAATAATACATATAAGTGCCGGCCGAGGGCGGGCCAATGGTGAGCATTATGCCATTGCAACAATATTGAACACTTAAAATTTTACCGCCAAAAGCCGTCAAGGACTGCGACTCGGTTTTTTTAACGCCCCAAACCGCAAAAATCAGAAAAACCGCGAAAATTAGGGCGAAAATGTTGTTTTTTAAATTATTTTTGGACAGCATTTTGTAATTTAATGACATTTAATTAAAAGTTAGAAGAAAAAGTCCGGGTCTGGCGCTTTGACCGTTGGCGTTTTTGACATAAAAACTAAGCGGTAAACTGGCCTGGATGTTGTTTTGACGCCAATAATCGCCAGTTTGACTCGCAAAATCGGCCGGCATTGAGGGTGGGCGAGTCATCGTAATAACTAGTGTCTTGCCATCGGCTGAAGGTAAATTTAATTGACCAAAACCAGTACTCACCAGATTGCCGGTTTTGGTGAAATTACGGCCAGAAATCGTGATTTTTGTGCCAATTTTACCGGAAGTTGGCATTACACTTAAAATCTCAGGCAAGGAGGAGGAAGCGTTACGGGCTGTTAGGGTACTACTAGCGTAAGCTCTCATTCTTAATTCTTGATTGATTCTAACTTGATCAAAATAAGAAACGCCAGAACGACGGAAATAGGAACCGGTGGTGGC
>JBBTTN010000047.1:0-5639 GCA_038064235.1 Patescibacteria group bacterium | reverse complement strand
CAGTGGTGGCGAAACCATTCTCCGTTGGCAAGGTGGTCCCGCTTGGACTCGTCAAACTCCGATTCGCGCTATTCCTAACACAAATTTGAATGACATTTTCTGTTTTGCCAGTAATAATTGTTGGGCAGTGGGCAATAACAGTGGTGGCGAAACCATTCTCCGTTGGCAAGGTGGTCCCGCTTGGACTCGTCAACCTTTTATAAGCTCCATACCCAATGTTAATCTTAATTCTGTCTCGTGTTTATCAGCTAATAATTGTTGGATTGTGGGGGTGAATAGCGCGGGAGAGGTTTTACTCCGCTGGCAAGGCGGACCGGATTGGTTGAGAGTTGGTCCAGTGGCTGGTTTGGCTGATGTTAATATGAATGCGTTATTTACTAGTACTTGGGGTGGTTTTGCGGTTGGAGCAACCGCTAATATTTTTCAACTAACGACTGGCGGTTACGCGCCATCAGGCAATTTAATTTCTTCAATTTTTGATATGGTGGGCGCGTCGCCGGTGGAAATAATTGAGTGGGATGAAACGGTGCCGGTTTGCGTTCCTGCAACGGCTTGCGCGGTGCGCCTGCAACTTCGGGTGGCGCCAACCGCCGGCGGAATTCCGGGCGCTGTGTGGCAAGGACCAACCGGCGCGGGAAGTTATTTTACTCTCGCTAGTGGCACGCTCATTCCCAAAATTTTAAACGGCAATCGTTTTGTTCAGTATCAAGTATTCTTAACTGGCGATGGCGCGAGCACGCCGGTGCTGAGTGAAGTCAGATTAGATTATAAATAAAAATAGCAATGTGTTAAAATTTTAAAAAATAATATCAAAATAAAATTTATGGATCCACAAATTATTGAAGCAAAAAAGAAAGGGATTTGGTTAATTATTGTTGGTTTTGTTGCTGGTGTTCTTGCTTGCCTAATGTTTTGGAGTTTAAGTAATTTACCTGTTACTTCTAACGACCCATCACCTATTACTTCTACTCCTGATACTTCCACTTGGCAAACTTACCGCAATGAAGAGTATGGATTTGAGTTTAAGTATCCAAATATTTTTAATGATGACCGTGCCCCATATAACGCTCCCCCAGGATCATTTCATTTTCATGAAAAAGACAATAATTTGGGTGTGGGTAGTTTAAAAATGGAAATTAGAAAAGGTACAATAGCTAGTGTTTTAGATGCGAATGTTAATTTTTCAAAAAATGCTTGGCAAGGCGACCCCTCTGCTTTATTAAAAAAGACTTTATTTGGTAAGATCAATGATAAAGATATCATAAAAACAGAATGGGAGTTGACTGCTGCCTATGCTCCTAAAATAGAGAATTATATCCAACTTGCTGAAGACACTGTAATGGTTATGGGTTTGCTTGGTTCATATAATAATTGTGAAGAAAGACAACGTTTATGCACCGCTGAAGACAAGGAAGAAAGTTTTGGGAAAATCAGACCTATTTTTGACACTATTATTTCCACTTTCAAATTTATCAATAATTAAAAATGAACCAACGGGGTATCACTTTAATTGAACTTTTGATTTATCTCGCGCTGGTGAGCGGGATGTTGGTGAGTTTTATTTACTACACTATCGGCGTGACTGCGTCTGCGGTTAATACCAATCAAACGAGCGAATTGATTGAGAGCGGGCGATTAGCGTTTAATTTAATGCTGGCCAAAACGCGCTCGGCGAGTAGTGTGGTGGAGCCGTTGCCGAGTCAGTCGTCAAATAAATTAAAATTAAGTTTTGGCGGGTTAAGCACCCTCACTTTTGAAGTGGTTAACAACATGCTTATCGCCAAAGATGAAAATAATAATTCTTGGTCGTTGACCCCGCTGGGCGTTAGCGTGACGGAATTAAATTTTACTCGCGTTGATAACGGTTTAGTGCCGGCCAATATAAATATCAATTTTGGTTTAGGAAATTATCACTGGCAAAGTAGCGTTAATCAAAAAATTAGCCCATGAAAAATAAGGGATTCATTGCTTTGATTACGGTCATAGTTTTAAGCGCCGCGCTTCTTGCGGTGGGTTTAGGCGCTTCATTTTCCGGTTTGGCGCAAGTGACCAGTGGTTACCAATTCTCCCGCGGAGAGGAGGCGCGAGTCCTTGCCGAAGGTTGTTTGGAAGCGACGCTTTTAAATTTACGGAGCAATGCCAATTACGGTTTACCCCCGGCGCCAATTAATCTCTCGCTTTCCGCCGGCTCGTGTATAATTAATGTTGTTTCAACTGGCGCGAGCACGAGACAAATTACCATTACCGCAAAGGTTGATAATGAATATTATAGATATTTTACGGCAAGCATTTCACTTTTACCGGAGCAAGTTTTGCTCACAAGTTTAACGGATGGAGAATAATAATTTTAATGTTTAATTTCAATTGGGGTAAAAAACAAGCCGGAGGAATTGATATTTCCGATTACGCTATTGAAGTGGCATTGTTAAGCGCGAAGGGGAATGATTTAAATCTTGAATCTTTAGGGCGAAAAATTTTGCCCCCGGGCGTGGTGGCGGGCGGTTTGCCGGTTGACGCCAAAAAGTTGGGCGAAATTGTTTTAAATGTTTTAGCAACCGCCAAACCATTTGCCATAACCAAAGAAACTTTTACTTTTGGTTTACCTGAGCGACATTTTTACACTCATTATTTTAATCCTGACCAATCAATAATTTCTAACCCGCTCGCGCTTGACGCGCTCGCGAGGGAACTAGCCGAGAAACATATTCCTTTGCCGAAGGCGCGACAAATTGTGTCACATAAAATTATTTTAGGCGCCGACAAAATCACCAGAGTACTGATTTTAGTGGCGGATAGCGAGGCGGTGAGTCATTGGGATAATTTTTTCAAATCAATTGGGATTACGGTGCGGGCGTTTGAATTGGAGACGATTGCCACTTGGCGGGGGATTCAGCCGAATCATCCGAATAAAAATCTTTGTTTGGTGGATATTGGCGCCCGTCAATCTCTCATCGCGCTTTTTGGCACCAGCGGTCTTTATTATACTTTTGCTAATCGCCTGGCCGGCGAAGCGTTGACCACCGCTTTAGCGGTGGAACTTAAATTGCCGATGGCGACCGCTGAAGCGTTAAAAATTAAAAATGGTTTAAACGGGTCCGAGGCGCGGGTGGGGCAAATTTTAAAAACCACGCTAGCGCCGTTGATTGAAGATTTGCGCGCCACTTTTGCCACCAAAGAAATTCATCTCGGCGCTCGGCCGGAGTTGCTGGTGCTGGCTGGTGGTTCAGCGCGCCTACCCGGTTTAGTGGAATATTTTAATCAAGAATTTCGTTTGAAAACCGTTTTACCAATAATCTCGCCGATGTTTATTCGCGCTGGCGAACATCGCGCGCTATTTTCAAACGAAGCGCATCTTTATTTAGAGGCGGTGGGTTTGGCGATGCGGGGGCTTAAAGGTTTAAAAATCGGCAATGACCCTTATATCCCCATTAAATAAGGTTATCCACTAGTCTTAAATTTTAGGTATTGTATAATCAGCGTATAATTAGTTAATTAGTCGGTTAAATTTATAAAAATTTATATTATTATAAAAAATAATTTTAAAAAAGGTTTTACTTTAATTGAACTCTTGATCGTGATTGCGATTATTGCGATATTGGCGGGCGTAGTGTTTGTGTCACTTGATCCGTTAACGCGTTTCCGCGACGCGCGCGACGCCAGTCGTTGGACGGATGTCACAGCAGTGCTTTCGGCAATTAAAGTTGATCAGGTAGATAACAGAGGGCCGTATGCCACAAACATTACCAGTGCGACGAATGATCTGAATTATATTATTGGTACGGATGTCACTGGCTGTAATTATACTGCTGGTACCGGTTGTGAAGTAACCACCCAGACGGCCTGCCGTGATCTCGGAAGTTTAGTTACCGAGGGATATTTAGGCAAAATGCCAATTAATCCCAATGGTGATGGTACTTGGGTTCTTGCCAAGACTGGTTATTATGTGAAAAAAAATACCAATAACTCTATTTCTATCGGTTCTTGTGATACAGAAAGTACTACAGCGATTGAAGTCACTCGCTAGTTAATGCTTTACACGCGTAAGGGTGATAAGGGAACGACAAAAACTTTTGGTTGTGACCAGCGTATTTCCAAGTCCTCGGCCATTGCCGAGGCGCTTGGTTCTTTAGATGAAATTAATTCGTTGCTGGGATTGTGTAAAGTCAAATGTCACCGAGGAAGCAACCAAGGACTGTCCTTAAAAACCCAGACCCAAGGACTGTCCTTGGTTTCCGTGTCGCTTCTTAATGATGTCCAACAAACCCTCTTCATTATCCAAGCCGAGCTCGCGGGCGCCCCCAAAACTGTCGCCAAAGAAAAGGTTAAAGCGGTGGAAAAAGTGATTGATAAAATAGAAAAAAAGTTACCCCCCACCAAAACTTTTTTTATTTCCGGTGGCACGGAACTGGCAACACTTTTTGACTACGCGCGCACCGTGGCGCGTCGCGCAGAACGGCGAGCTTGGCAGGCCGAAGAGGAAGCGAAGGCGGCTGGCGCAAAATCACTTTTGGGTCAACATTCATTTGCCTATCTTAACCGTCTCTCCTCCCTTCTTTACGCTTTAGCTAGACTTGCCAACCACGAGTCTGGTATAACTGAAGAGTCACCGAGTTATAAGTAACACATGGGTTTGATAAGTTCCACACCGTATTGTTGCAACCATAGGTTATAATTGCTATTATAATGTCTGATGCCTATAGTAAAGAAATGTTTAATTTGTAATAGTGAATTTTTTACAAAATCTTATTTCATTAAACATGGTGGAGGAAAATATTGTTCAGTTAATTGTCATCATCTTAGCTTAAAAAATGGAAAGAAGGTTAATTGTTTTGTTTGTGGTAAAGAGGTCTATAATCAATTGAAGGCTTTGGACAATTCTAAAAGCGGAAACTATTTTTGTTCTAAATCGTGCCAGACTGTTTGGAGAAATACTACTTTTATTGGGCCGAAACATGCGAATTGGAAGAATGGAATGTATTCTTACAAGAGTGTTTTGACTCGTCATAAGGTACCGGCGGTGTGTAAACTTTGTAGGATTAAAGATCGTCGGGTGTTGGCAGTTCATCATATAGACAAGAATCGAAAGAACAACAAGGTTGAAAATCTGTCTTGGCTCTGCCATAATTGCCACCATCTTGTGCATAGGTATAAGGACGAAATGTCAAGGTTCATGGTGTCCATGGTGTAGCAGTAGCACTACTCCCTGTGGAGGAGTCAGCTCGGGTGCGAATCCCGATGGATACCCAATTTTAGAAATAGTTTATTGCATGTTAAGCTGATTTAATGCAGATATTTCTTTTCTCGACCATTTGTCTACTTGGCACTGCGTCATACGTTATTGGCGTCTGGCAGATGCTTAAAAATAAATACTCACCGAGCACTTTCAGCCGAGTGGTTTGGGTGTTACTCGCGATTAATAGTTTTGCTGGTGTGATTTTAAGTCAAAGTAGCCGAGCTTCTGTTCTCTTGGGCGGTTTATTACTTTTAGGTAATGTTGCGGTTTGTATTGTAAGTTTTTGGAAGGGAGTGAGAACGATTGGAAAATTGGAATATATTTGTCTCGACTTATTGGAGGCGAGTGGTTTAATTTGGATTTTCTTTAGAGCCCCGCTAGTAAATCTAGGTATAAGTTTTATTGC
>JBBTTN010000046.1:0-1838 GCA_038064235.1 Patescibacteria group bacterium | reverse complement strand
GAGCAGGCACGCCAAAAATAATATTCTTTCCTGGCTAAAACAATTTCTGCCGTAAAACACATTAAATATAGAGTAGGGAATTTGCAATATCTTAGTTAATTTTATAGATTGACAAAATATGAGATTTAGTGTATTGTTACAACAGTATTAGCTCTTAAGTAAGAGTTTGTTTTTATTCAGTTCTTCTCATCAACGATAGCGGAGGTAATAAAAGTGCGTAAACCGAACCTCAAGTTGCTAGTTGGTAACACGGACGGTAACAAGGTGCAAGACGCTTCAATCCCGATTCAGTGGTGCTTTGACGAAGGGTTTCGTTCCAAGGTGGAAAACCTCCCCGATCCGCACATTCTGATTGTGGTTGTTGCCGAGGGCGGAGCGACGGGCGGGCAGGAAATGTACCGCGCCTTGCGCCCCCTTTGCGAAATGATGTGGTACGTGCCGTTTCATCGGCCGGGGAAAAACACCATCTTCGCGACGATCGTATGGAATGCATGGGGACGGCGCGACAAACTGCGAGATCTTTTCGAAGGACGGAGCAATGGCTGTTTTCATACCGATGTGGTTGGACATAACGGACGACTTCTGGACAATATAGGAGTTGGGTATGCCGAGCAAGAGGTCATCGTCCCGAAAGGTCTTTTTGGCAAAAAACCTCCGGAGTGGGAGCAGAAATGGATAAATCTCATTACCGGAAAGTTCTTCGGTAAAGCGAAAGACCACTGCTCCTACTGGCGTCGGCGTCTGTTCGCATGGACTGTTCAGATTCCACTGGTAGCGGTGTTTGTTTTTTGGTTTATGTTCACGCGCTGGACCATTGCGGCTATACGTTTGTTGTGCGGGTTTCGCGTGGCGTGGCAACCGCTTGTCAGACCGTGGAAGTTTAACACTAACCACATTTGGGAAATGGCGAAGGAAGGGAATGTATTCTTGCCGAAGGTGGGCCAGGATGCTTATAGAGAGCGGTGTTACAATTACTATCCCGTCGCCGAAATCGCTGAGAATATCGCCGATAAAAAAGGGAAAGTCGACCATCCGCCATATACCGTAGCTTCGTTTTTCAAACTGCGGGGCGGGGGCAAAAATGTCACAACGCCATTCTTCATTCCATTCATACCGGCATTGTGGCTGGGCGTGTTTACGGTAATATTCGTGCTAAATACGTATCTCTTCAAACCGGAGCACGTGTTTAGTGCCAATATGGCGGAAATGTTGTGGCAAACGGTATTATACGGCATAGCCATACCAATGCTCGCCATCATTATGTTACCGATTGCCATACAAGCATTGATTCTGGTGGCCTTCGCAATAATCTTTCCCGCCGACTTTCTTTTCAGTAAGCTGATTCCGAAGGCGAAAGTAAAAATCGTCACCGATTTAAATAGCTTAAAGGGCGATACTGTCGGGAAACTCGAAAAGAAACGGGCAAGGGAACAGGCACAGCGCGCACTGGAAAGGTTGGGACAACAAAAGTTGGAACGGGAGTTGTCTCTTCTCACATGCGACTTTGTGAAAGAGAATACCCCCCAAGTCTCCGTTGCCGCTCTGCCTCGAGAGAAACAGAGCGTACGGCTTCGTTTCCAGGAGCTCAAGTCAAAGACCTGTCGGTCATATGCGCAATAGGTAGATACAGAGAAAAGTGGTTGTGGCGAGGGAAATTAAAACCCCTCGCCACTTTTTTTATAAAAAAGTATTTTATACTCATACACTAGGGGTTGCAGACCCCTGTGGTTTTGGTATTATTTGAAAAACTAACATTTTATCATTTTAAACTCTAAAAATTTTCATGCCGAAAATCAAGCCCGAGATAGAGACATTTGCCAGAATTAAGGTATTGGGTG
>JBBTTN010000045.1:0-1383 GCA_038064235.1 Patescibacteria group bacterium | reverse complement strand
CCAAAACTTTGCGCGGTAAAAACTAAACTGCTCCAAGTGGAACGCGCGCCAGCCACCATCGCCGAACCAAGTGGCAGTTTTAAATTACCAATCTCATCTAAACTTACGCCAATCCCCAAACCAGTTTTTAATTCGCGCGGTAAAATTGAAACAACTTCCATTTTATTATTTCGCTCATACTCCAGCACCACACTTTTTTTATTAGAATTTTTTATTAACGCTTGCACCTCCGCCACCTTTGGCGCCACCACCCGATTGGCGCCTACGGTTAACGCTTTTATTTTATCCCCCATTTTGATTCCCGCGTCAGATGCCGGCGATTCAGGTAATACCCCCACGATCGTCACCGAAAAATTAGACGCCTGATAATTAACAGGCAATTCACTCGTGGAAACCGGCAAACCCACCGTAGCGAAACCCACCGTAAATAAAATCCAAGCAAAAATCAGATTAAAGGTCACCCCGGCCACGAGCACCGCCGCTTGCCATAACGCCGGTTTGTTGGCTAAACTCCGCTCATCAGTGGTGGCATCTTTAGTGGGGTCTTCACCAAAAATTTTCACAAATCCGCCAAACGGAATCCAATTGATTGAGTAAATAGTTTCGCCTTTTTTATAACCCCAAATGCGAGGCGGGAAGCCCAAACCAAATTCATCCACTCTTGAGCCCGACCACTTAGCAATTAAAAAATGCCCGAGCTCATGAGAGATAATTAAAATCGCCAGAATTGCAACAAAAATAACAATAGTCATAATTAATTCATTATTTCTTTTTCTTTTTTATTCGCTAGCGCTTCAATTTCAAGATTTTTTTCATCAACTAATTTTTGTAAATCAGTTTTACTTTTAAATTTATCATCTTCGCTAATTTCTCCTGCCTTTTCTTTAGCTTGAATGTCATTCCAAACTTTTTCGCGCTCGCTTCGCAAAGTCACCTTCGCCTCCTCCACTTTATTTTTCACTAATTTCATTAAATTATTTCTCCCCTCTTCAGTCAAACTGGGGAAAATTACCCGCAAACCGGTTGAATCGCCAGACACCGAAACACCCAGATTGGCTTGACTAATCGCCATTTCCACATCTTTAGTTTGGCTTTTATCCCACGGGGTGACTCGTAAACTCCGCGCATCTTCAATGGCAATTGAAGCAATTTGCTTAATCGGTACCTTACTATCATAAGCTTTAACCATCACCTGTTCCAAAATCAACGGCGTCGCCCGACCGGTGCGAATCGTTGATAACTCTTTAGCGAGCCATTCCAACACTTCACTACTTTTATTTTTAAACGCAATAAAATTATAATTTGACATGATTCTATCTTACACTTTTTTACAAAAGAAAAATAGAGGGAAAGGTACCGAGTTACCGAGGTGTCACCTCGGTA
>JBBTTN010000044.1:0-15656 GCA_038064235.1 Patescibacteria group bacterium | reverse complement strand
TGCATGGCTTTTAGCGAGAAAAAACAATGGTCAATTTATTTTACGAATTGAAGATACTGACCGCGCTCGTTCCACTAAAGAGAATGAAGAAAATATTCTGGAATCCCTAAAATGGTTAGGTTTAGAATATGATGAATTTTATCGGCAAAGTGAAAATGTGACGCGCCACAAAGAAGTGCTTAATAAATTAATTTCAGAAAATAAAGCTTATCTTTCAAAAGAAGTTGCCAAGGACGGCAGTGGCGAAATTAAAGAAATCATCCGGTT
Source organism: Patescibacteria group bacterium (assembly GCA_038064235.1). GTDB lineage: Bacteria > Patescibacteriota > Minisyncoccia > Phycocordibacterales > JACOZG01 > JBBTTN01. The sequence continues at coordinate 15,389 of JBBTTN010000044.1, read as the reverse complement.
TAAAAATCCTAATGAAGAAGTGAGTTTTGTGGATGAAATAAAAGGGGAAATTGTAATGCGCACTGATGACCTAGGTGATTTTGTAATTGCCAAAAATATTAATGAACCACTTTTTCATTTCGCGGTAGTGGTGGATGACTTTGATGAAGGCGTCACTCATGTGATTAGGGGTGAGGACCATGTTTCCAATACCCCACGGCAAATTTTAATTGGTCGCGCCATTGGTGCGCCCACGCCAATTTATGCTCATTTACCATTGGTTTTAGGCGTTGATAAACAAAAATTATCAAAACGTCGGGGCGCGCTGGCCATCACCGAGTATCGTGACCAAGGTTATTTGCCGGAAGCCATTCTCAATATGGTGGCAATGGTTGGTTGGAACCCGGGCACTGAACAGGAACTTTTTACTAAAACAGAATTAGTTCAAATATTTAATTTTCAACAAGTACAAAAATCCCCGGCAATTTTTAATCCGGAAAAATTAAACTGGTTTAATCGCGAATATCTAAAAAAGTTAGATGATGAGAGTTTAATTATAAAACTGGAAAGTTGGTATGGCGAGGCGTTGCCAACTAAACTTTTACCGTTACTTCGGGAGCGCTTAACCACTTTTGCTGACCTTAAAAAAATGAAAGAGGCTGGTGAGCTGGATTATTTTTTTAATCAGCCAAAATTTACCAAAGAATTATTGAAAACTGGCACGCTGTTAATTGAAGTAATCAGATTGCTTGAAACAATTTCCGAGACAGATTTTAATAAAGAGAAAATAAAAGAACTGATTATGCCATATGCGGATGAGCAGGGGAGGGCAAAGGTGCTGTGGCCGATGCGCGTCGCCTTAACCGGCAAGGAAAAGTCGCCCGACCCTTTTACCGTGGCTGAATTGCTCGGGAAAAACGAAACGATTAATCGCCTTAATGAAGCTTTAAAACTTGGTTAAAAAAAATCTACAACAAATTTTTCTGATTCCGGTTTTTCTATTTTTTTTATTTTCTGTTGTTCGGGCAGATGAGACGACGGAGTTGCGACAAAAAATTAGTGACCGCCAAAAAGCGATCACTGAAATTGAAGCCGAAATTATCAAATATAACAAGGAGTTAAATAAAACTACCGCGCAATCAAAAACCTTAAGTGAAGAAGTGGCGCGTTTGGAAACTTTGAAGAAAAAGTTAAGTGCCGACATTTCCTTAACCGAAAATAAGATTAGCGCCAGCGCTTTAAAAATTGAAGGTTTACAAAATGAGATTGGCGAAAAAAGCATTAGCATTGACAATCATCGCGAAGCAATAAAGGAATCTATCAGAAAAATTCACAGCAATGAGGCAATTTCCTTTGTTGAGGCTTTGCTCTCGCAAAAAACTTGGGCTGAGACATTAGAAGAGGCAAACATCTTTAAACAATTTGAACTAGCAACCAAAGATAAAATTATTGAATTAGAAACCATTAAAGTTGACCTCACAAATAAAGAAACTGACGCCACTAAAGCTAAAAAAACTCTGCAAGGTTATCAAATAGAATTGAATGATAAAAAAAAGATTGCCGAGACCAATCGTCAAAGCACCGCCACCCTTTTAAAAGACACTAAAAATACCGAGTCAAATTATCTAAAACTCCTCGCTGACCGTAAAACTAAACGAGATGCCTTTGAACGCGAGCTGTTTGATTATGAATCACAACTTAAATTCGTGCTGGACCCGAGCAAATTACCGCCAGCCGGTAAAGGTGTGCTCGCGTGGCCGTTAGAGCAAATTACGATTACCCAACAATTTGGCGTGACCAGCGATTCCAAACGACTTTACGCTTCGGGCAGTCATAACGGGGTGGACTTCCGCGCCAGTGAGGGTACTCGAGTTATGTCGGCTGGCAGTGGCACCGTGATGGGTGTGGGCGATACAGACACGGTGTGTCGTGGCGCCTCATACGGCAAGTGGATTTTAATTAAACATAGTAATGGTTTGGCGACCCTTTATGGTCATCTTTCCTTGATTAAAGTCGTCTCGGGTCAAGTCGTGGCAAGCGGTGAATTAATCGGTTACAGCGGAAAAACTGGTTATAGCACCGGTCCACATTTGCATTTAACAGTTTTTGTCGCTGACGCTGTGGAAATCATTCAAAAAAAGAGTCAGGTCTGCGCGGGCACTTACACCTTACCCGTGGCGCCCACCAATACTTACCTTGACCCATTAGTTTATTTATAATTTTAATGTCATAATTAAATTATGAAAAATAACAGGGGATTCATCAAAGGAATTTTACTCATCATTATTATTGTGCTCTTGCTCGCCTATTTTAAAGTGGATTTAAAAAATATTTTTGAGTCTGATCTTGTAAGTGGTTGGATTACTTTTGTGGTTGAGCGCCTGAAATATCTTTGGCGTGGGGTTTTAGTCCCCTGGTTTGACAGTTTTCGTTAAACCTTTCATAGTATTGACAAGAGGTAAAAGTGTGCTAGGGTTAAAGAGATTGAGGGTCAAGCCCTCAATTTTTTGGCTCTAATGAGCCATTTCATACTTTATGCATACCTTAATTCAAACCGGCTTAGCCAGCCTAATAGCCTTATCACAATTTGGCCAAACCACAATTCCGGCCAACCTTAACGAAGCTAATTTAGCTTCGGTTGTTACTGCGCCAGTAAGTGTTGAGGAGCAAATCATTAAAACCGCCAATGCCTCTCAAGGGGTAGATGCAACTTTGGCGCTTAAAATTGCCTTCTGTGAGAGTAATTTAAAGCAGTTTGATACCAATGGTCAGCCCTTACGTGGCCGTAAAAATCCCGACGATGTCGGCCTCTTTCAAATTAACGAAAAGTTTCATAAAAAAGCCAGTGTCCAAGATGGTCTAGATATTAATACCGTTAACGGTAATGTTGAATACGCGGTTCAGTTGATGAGCGAACCGAACGGTCTCAAACATTGGAAGTGGAGTAAACCTTGTTGGGGTAAATATCAAACCAAGTCTTAATCAGCCATAGCCTAACGTCGCAAAAGATATATTGTGCGACACGGTGTTTTTCTGAAATCTTACTCCCCCATCATTGTGCTGCTTGACAAGAAATTGCTTTCGTGGATACTGGTTGTTAGTTGGTATAGCCCTGCAAAGACTTTCTAACTAATGAGGTGCAAGTTAGAAAGAGGGCCAAATCCCTCCTCGTCCCCATACCACTGTGCACAGTGTAATTGGGATTAAGCAAGGGAATAGTGGCAATTTAGAGGAATGTTATGTTGACTCGTTATGCCACTAAACGAGTTGACCCCTGCGACAGGAGCGCGATAAAAGGGTACGCATCGACCGGAGAAGCGCCTATGTTGCAGGGATGTTAAGCTAAGAGATTCGATGCCGAGTTGCAATCTGCTTGGATCAGGTTGCTGTGGGGATCAAAATCCTGAACCCCGAGATTACCTTCATGGCCTGAAAGAGGCGTAGGAGGAGGTACCCCAGAGGCCGCAATAAGCTGTGACTCTGGGGTTTTTTATTTCTTTAAAATTCTAAAATTAGCACACTTTTTACGGTCGTAAATTATGTGCTAATTTATTTTAACCCGGGGCAGTTGGCGGCGGGAGTGTAGCCGGCGAGAGTTGCCTGCTCGGGTGAAGTAAAGGAAATTTTATTGGACTCTTTAATTTGTTTGGCGCCCGGACAAGTTGGCAGATGATATTTAGTGCCATTTTTGGAGGCGACCACAGAACCAATATTGTCCCCGAGGTTCAACCTCAAGGGTGCACGAGGTTGAACCTCGGGGTCTGTTTGGGTTTTTTGAGGACTGACCTTCCTGTCCATAACAACTTGCGGTTGATAATCTACTAAAATCTGCTCAGGTTCCCCTGTTTGGATGGTGAGTCGCCCAAAACCAAAAGCGAGCAAGTTAGTCAGAAGTAAAAAACTCATAAAAGTAAGTGGGTTACTATTTTGTTTGATTTTTTCAAGCCAGTTTGCTAGAATCATAATTCAATTAATTTTAACAAATTTTAAACTATGGCACATCGTAAAGCGGGCGGTACCGCGCGAAATTTAAGAGATTCCAATGCTCAATATTTGGGTATTAAATTATACGTGGGAGAAGTAGCTAAACCCGGGGCAATCATTGTGCGTCAGCGTGGCACGCGTTTTGTGGCTGGCCGAGGCGTCGACACGGGCAAGGACCACACCCTGTTTGCGCTCAAAAACGGCAAAGTGTCAATTAAGGAAAAACGCAAAACCGGTTTTAATAATCGCGTTACTCGCGTTCATGTGGTGGAGGTGATCTAAATGGCCTCTACTTCAAGTTTAATTTCCCCTTTACTCTTACCTAAAGTCACTGGCAATATGTGGAGCCCAGTGGCTTTTATTGGTTTATCTAATTCTATCCAATCAGGATTAATTGAGATGTTAAATTGTTTGTTTAATGCTTCAGTAATTTCTTTAGCATGAAGACCTACAAATAAGTGCCCCTTCTCACTCGCCTTAACCTTAATCTTTACAGTAATCTCGCTAAACTTACTAACCAATTCTTTACCAAGCTCGTCATGGATTTTTTGTTTTTCTAGTTTATTTTGCTTATTTTTTAGAGCGATTTTTAAATTACCCTCGGTGGCAACCTGCGCCAGTTTTTGCGGAAAAAGAAAGTTACGAGCATAACCGTCTTTAACTTCTTTAATATCGCCGTTAGGAAAAATTACTTTCATATAACTTATTACTTTATAACTTCTAGCGCTTTAATAATTTGGTTATCCAAGGACTCTCCGATTGGTACCAAGGACTGACCTTGGGTGCCTTTAAGGTCAGACCTCGGTTCGGTCGATGTTGCCTCTTCAAATTTAACTTCCACCGTCGGTGTGATGCCATTGCCTGAAATAGAATGTCCGAGTGGGGTTAACCATTTGGCAATCGTTACTTTTAAGGCGCTACCCTCCCCCACCTCCACCACCTCTTGCACCGAACCTTTACCAAAAGTTTTTTCGCCCACCAAAGTAGCGCGACCATTTTCCGCCAAGGCGCCGGCTAAAATTTCCGAAGCCGAAGCGCTTCCACCATCCACCAACACCGCCATTTTCAAATTCTTATTAAAAACATTGTAACCCTTACTCCGATAAATTTTTGGCTCCGCGCCGACGCCACGATCCTCAATTACCACCGTGGTCCCCGCCGGCAAAAACCAACTGGCAATATCCACCGAGGATTCTAAATAACCACCCGGATTACCCCGCAAATCAAGAATCAAGCGCGTACCACCGGACGCCACGAACTCGCGCAACGCCATCCGAAAATCCGCCGACGCTTCCGCATTAAAATTATAAAGCTTGATTAAAAATACACGCTTACCGTCATTATTAATCACTTGAGTTTTAAGGGTAGGAATTTTTATTACCTCGCGCGTTAAGGTAATTTCCACGGGCTCCGTTTGATCTTTTTTTAAGACTTTAATTTTAACCTTCGTATCCACCTCCCCGCGAATTTTTTGCACCGCGCCATACACTGAGAGATCGCTCGCCGATTCGCCATTAATCTCAATAATTAAATCGCCCGCTTCCACGCCACCCCGCATCGCGGGTGTGTTGGGTAAAGGCGCAATTATAATTAATTTTTTTTCACGATAACCGATTTCCATCCCTACACCGCCAAAATTACCCCGAATATCTTCCTCAAAAGCCTTCTTTTCCTGTGGTGGCATAAACACGGTGTAAGGGTCACCGAACGAATCCACTAAACCAGCAATTGCTCCTTCAATTTTTAATTGGTCGGTAATTTTTTTGGTGCTGGTGCCAACTCGCGTATCCACATAACGCTCATCCAAAATATCCCAAACTTTCCAAAACTCTGTTAAATTAACACGCTCGGTGGCGGCGTTAAGCCGAGTCACCCGCGCGTTCTCACCAAAATAAATTCCCGTAAAAAACAAAACGATGGCGCCCAAGGTGAGCGCTAGCGTCCTTAACCAACTTTGCCAAGAATTTTTACCAAACATCCATTCATTATTACAAACTCTCCTCTTTGGGTCAAATTTATAGTACAATGGCACTAATGTCATTAAAATTTTACAACACTCTCACTCGCGAGCTTGAAGTCTTCACCTCTATTTCTGATGTGGTAAAAATTTACACTTGTGGCCCAACCGTTTACGATTATCCACATATCGGCAACTGGCGCTCCTTCATCTTCTCCGACACTCTGCGTCGTTCCTTAAATTATCTTGGTTACCAAACTAAATCAGTAATAAATATTACTGATGTGGATGATAAAACAATTTTAGGTAGTCAAAAAGCGGGGCAAAAATTACTAGATTTTACTCGTCAATATGAAGAGGCGTTTTTGAGAGAGTTGGATGAATTAAATATCTTAACTCCGGATATTACTCCGCGCGCCACTGAATATGTTCCACAGATGATTGAATTAATTACTCACCTACTGGAAAATGGCTGCGCCCAAAAAGAAGCTGATGGGATATATTTTTTATTAGCGAAAGATGAAAATTATGGAAGGTTGAAAAATATTGAAAGAAATATTGAAAATGATTTTGCTTTGTGGAAATTTTGGAAGGAGAGTGATGGTGAAGTAGTTTGGGAAGCGCCGTTTGGCAAAGGTCGTCCGGGTTGGCATACCGAGTGTTTAGCGATGATTCTGGCTTTACTCGGTGAAGAAATTAACATCCACACCGGTGGAATTGATCTAATTTTTCCGCATCATGAAAATGAGTTGGCGCAAGCACTAGCGCTCACCGACAAACCGCTTGCTAACTTTTGGCTTCACTCTCATTTTGTAAATATCAATAATGAAAAGATGAGCAAGTCGCTTAATAATTTCATCACTCTCAATGATTTAAAAAATAAAAAAATAAATCCCCTCGCCTATCGCTATTTTGTGCTCAACGCTCACTATCAAACTGATTTAAATTACACTGATGAAAGTATTAAATCCGCCCAAAATGCTTACGAAAAACTTCAACAATTTGTTACCGAGGTCTCTCCTCAAGGTACCCGAGGTGAGACCTCGGTATCCGAGTCCTTGGCGTCTCCATCTTGGCAAAATTTATTTCGCGAAGCGCTTGAAGATAATTTAAATACCGCAAAAGCTTTGGGCGTGGTTTGGCGGATGTTGAGTGATAAAGAATTGACTGATAGTCAAAAACTCGCCACGATTTTAGACTTTGATAAAGTGCTGGGTCTTGACCTTGAAAATTCATCAAAAATTACAGAAATTCCGCCTGAAATTGCCAAACTACTCACCGAACGAGAATTAGCGCGTAAAGCCCAAAATTGGCCTCTTTCCGACACTCTCCGCACCCAAATTGAATCCCTCGGTTATCAAATTAAAGATACCGATTCTGGATCGCTATTGACAAAAAAGTAATAATTTGCTAGCATAAACATGGGATTTTGAAAACTGTAACTCACTTTTTGGAGATTCAATATGATCAATGTTTGGCTACCGATCGTCATTGTTTTGTTGGCGATTCTTCTTTCTTTTTTCTGCACAATCGGAACGTTGAGTGTAGACAAGAAAGAAGCACTGAAAAGTAAAGTAACGATCTTCTTTGTTAATTTCTGTTTCGTACTTATCCTGCTAGTTCTTGCATACAGTTGCGGGTTCAAAGAAGCAGATATGCGCTGGACAGTAGTAATTGAAAAGCATGTTTTGAGGCTTGATGAAATTATTGCTACACATCCAAAATAAATCTAAACCCGCTCGCGCAAAAGAGAATCCGTTCTCTTGGCGCGAGGCGGGTTTTCTTTTTGCCAAAATTTATTCTAACCCACCCCTACCCCTCCCTTACCCTAAGGGAGGGGTTCTGAATTCTCTTCAGCTTAAAGTAAACCTGCCTGCTGGTAGGTAAGGGGGATTAAGGGAGTTATGATTACCAGTTTGCAAAAATCACACGCTATGCTAGCTTTGTGAAGGAAATGTACGGTCCAGATTATAAAGAAAGGAGTGTGGACCTTGTCAGAAATCAAAACGGTAGCTTGTTTGGGAAGCGGTAAAGGCCGGCTCGGTGAGCCGGCCTACAACGCCATGATGGAAGTTGGTGGTTTGCTAGCCAAGCGTGGAGTGACGGTATTCACTGGTGGCTTTGGCGGTGTGGGAATGGAAGCTCCCGCCCGTGGAGCAGGGAATGCTGGAGGTAAATCAGAAGGATTCACCATGTGGGGAATGAAGGGAAATCCTTATCTGGAAAGATGCTTTGACTGTAGGACGGAGTATTCAAAGCATGCTTTCACTGAAGACGGCTTCCCCACTCTGCACTACCCCGAACCAGAAGTTGAGTTTGGAATTCGGCTCGGCCTTCTTATGGAACAAGATGCCTTCATCGTTGCCTGGGACACGACGAGTCTAGGGACGATGATTGAGTTGATGACGATTATCAAGCTCAATATTGCTCTTTGGATTCCTGGGGGAAAACCGAAACGACTCGCCATTTTGACTCGTCAGGGAGGGGAAAACTTTCATGTTTACAACAGAATTAGAGAGGGTTTCTTGATAGTTCTCAAGGAAGAAGAAATTAGAAACCTTCTTTTTGTTTCGTATTCCCCACAGAAGGTGGTTAGTTGGGTTCTGGACGGCAAACAGTAAACAGACACTGCCCCGCGACGGTTACGTCGCGGGGATTTTTTTATTTGAAACTTGTCTCGTGATCACGTTTCTAGAACGTGATTTTACGGGATTATCCACTTTTAATCCCCTGTTTGGGGTTTGCGGGTTGAGAGAGGCGGTGTGATACCCCGTTAGAGGTTTCCGAACCTCTAACGGGGTGATACAATCAGGTCAATGGCCCAGCAAAATAATCAAATTTCGCGACCGTTAAAATTACCGCCTCAGGATCTCTCGGCGGAGATTGCGATTTTGGGCGCGGTGATGCTTAAACCGCAAATCATCAACGAGATTTTAGAAGTACTTGAGGTGCGTGATTTTTACGCCGAAAAACATCGCAAAATTTTTAAAGTAATGTTGGAACTTTCCAGCGAAAATAATCCGATTGATTTAGTGTCGGTGACTTCACATCTTAAAACTGCGAAACTTCTTGATTCGGTGGGCGGTTCAAGTTATTTGGCCGAGTTGGTGAACAATGTTCCCTCCACTTCCAACGCGCTTTATTATGCGGAAATTATAAAAAAGAAATCATCACTGCGCGGTTTGATTGAATCCGCCGATTATATTTCAAGTTTAGGTTATAACGAAGTTGAGGAAGTTGATTCAATTATTGATAAAGCGGAAAAAGCGATTTTAGGTTTGGCAAATTTTACCAAAAAATCTTTCATTCATATTAAAGACACGCTCACCGAAGCTTGGGATCGTTTTGAAAATATGCACAAGTCTAAAGAGGGCATTCGGGGTGTGCCGATTGGATTTAAAGAACTGGATAACAAATTGGCGGGTTTGCAAAAATCGGATTTAATTATTCTCGCCGCGCGACCATCAATGGGCAAAACCTCGTTGGCACTGGATATCGCGCGCCATGTAGCAATCCGCGAGAATTTACCGGTGGCAATTTTTTCATTAGAAATGAGCACCCAGCAATTAGTGGATCGCCTCATCGCCGCGGAAAGTCGGGTGGATTCATGGAAACTGCGCACTGGCAAACTTTCCGCCGATGACGAATTTTCGCGCATCCGCGATAGTTTGGATGTGCTTTCCAAAGCGCCGATTTATATTGATGACGACCCGTCAAACAACATTACGCGCATGCGTTCGGTGGCGCGGAGGTTAAAAGCCGAAAACGGTTTGGCGTTAATCATTGTGGATTATTTGCAATTAATGGTGCCAAGAAAAGATAGTGATTCGTTAGTGCAACAAGTAACGGAAATTTCACGCTCACTTAAAGCACTGGCGCGCGAATTGGAAGTGCCGGTGCTCGCGCTCTCGCAACTTAATCGCAGTGTGGAACAACGCGGTGGTCGCCCGCGTCTCTCCGACCTCCGCGATTCCGGTTCCATTGAGCAAGATGCCGATGTGGTGCTGTTTATTCATCGCGAAGATAAATATGATGAAAATTCCGACCGTAAAAATATCGCGGAAATTATGATTGAAAAACATCGTAACGGTCCCACCGGTAAAGCCGAACTTTTCTTTGACGAAAAGCGCGTGAGCTTTACCGATTTAGAAAAACAGGGTTTTGCCGATTTTTAATTATTAATTATTCGCATCATCTTAATTTGTAGGATTCGTATTATGAATGATTTATTAAATAAAATCGCTGAAAATTTTCGTCACTTCCCCGGTATCGGCCCGAGGCAAGCCAAGCGCTTTGTTTATTATTTGCTTCATCGTGGCGCCGGCGAAATTGACGCCTTAATCAAAAATTTGGAACAATTAAAAAAAAGTGTGGCGCGTTGCGGTGATTGCCAGCGTTATTTTCCGCTTAATAGTTTTCAACCAGCCAATCTCTGCGCTAATTGCCAGGAGACGATGCGTGATAAAAGTACTTTGTTGGTCGTAGAAAAAGATGTGGATTTGGAAAATGTGGAACGCTCCGGCACTTATCACGGACGATACTTTATTCTCGGTGGGCTAGTGCCAATTTTAGAAAAAAATCCATTTGAAAAAATAAACTGGAACGAATTGGTTGCCTTAATTAATCGACTCCAAAAAAATTATACCACATCTCAAACATCGGGAGGAAATTCCTCCCAGGATAATCAACTTAAAGAAATCATCGTCGCGCTCACCGCGAGTGTTGAGGGTGACCACACCGCCGAAGCCCTAGAGCGCGAATTGCACAAAGTCACCAACTTTAAAGACTTAAAAATTTCCATTCTCGGTCGCGGTCTTTCCACCGGCACCGAACTAGAATACTCTGACTCCTCTACCCTTAAAAACGCTCTCGCTAATCGCCGCTCCCTTAATTAATTTTTTCAATCGTAATAGCCGTGTAAGGCTGACGATGACCGCGTTTGTTACGCTCGCGAGTTTTGGGTTTAAATTTTACGATGGTAATTTTTCTCGCCCTGTCTTGTTCTTGCACCACCGCTGAGACCACAGCCTTTTCCACCAAAGGTTTGCCGAGATTTATTTTATCGTCTTCAATCGTCATTAGAACTTGGTCAAAATTTACTTTATCGCCAACTTTAACTTCCGCCAATTTTTCCACTCTTAAAGTATCGCCTTCACGAACGAGATATTGCTTCCCCCCGGTTTTAATTACCGCTGATTTCATTATATTAATACTACCTTATTTTTCTATTTTCGCCTACTTGACAGACTATTTTTGTTACTTCCAATACTGCTGAAAAAATTCTTGTGGTGTGGCGATAATCATTGGGAATAAAAAATTTTTTAATTTTACAGTCATAAAATCTTTGCGATCCAGAGTAATCAAAAAGTCCACCTTACAATCCAGAGCGCCAGCAATTATAGGTGCATCTTTTAATTCAATTAGACCACTAATCTTTTTGACTTGGTTGGATTTAGGATTCGGCATAATTTTAATTTGACCCCATTTTAGTAATTGTTCTAGTCTGTAAAAACTAGAAATATATTTACGAGTAAGAACTTCCCTTACTTCATCTTGAACATATTGATTAATGTGTGCTACTAAACTACTATCTCTAGCTTCACGACATAAACGAAAAGAACCACCCGTTGAAGAAAATATGGCGGCAATTAAGATACTTGAGTCTAGAAAAACATTTACTTTTGGTAACAAAACCATCTAATTAAGCGTGGGGTAAGTTTTACGAAATATTTCTTTACGAACTTTTTTAGCCAACGGTTTGACCTTTTTCCAAATCAAATTATCACGATCAGGAGCAACTTCATCCCACGCTAAACGATAACGACGTAAAACTGTAGCAATTTCACGTCGAGCTTGGACAGCGGGTTTTTCAATAGTAGTAAGCATAACTCTAATCCTAACTTATTTTGTCACACTCTCCCACTTGACAGAGTGGTTTTTAAATGGGATTACTGGTTGATGCTAACCAATTCAATTTCAAAGACTAACGGCGTGTTGGGCGGAATTAAACCATCCCCCGCGCCAGCTTCACCATAAGCCAGCGCCGGCGCCATATAAATCGTGCGCGTCTCTCCCACCTTCATTGCGCCAACCTGATTACCGCCAGAACCTAAAATTCCTAATTCTACACCTTGAATTACTTGACCGGCGCCCAAGGTCAAAACTAGCGGTTCATTAGTTTTATAACTATTATCAAACTCCCGACCATCCACAAATTTTGCCCGATAATTTATAGCAATCTTATCGCCCACCTTCACCGCCTCGCCGGTGCCAGGTTTAGTAACAGTAACGACTAATTGATTATTTTCATCTGCCACCTTATTTGCCACGCCACCTACTGCGGCTGGCTGATTGCCCACTTGATCCCCCGTTTGCTTAGAACCAGGAAAAGATAAGTAACCACTCATAAATAAAATTAACAACAACACAATGGCAACCGCGATGCTCGTTTCTTTAATCCCATTTTGTTCTTCATTCATTGGTTTAAAATTAAACTTTAATAATTTCTCTAATCTTGCCTATTATACAAAATTTATCAGTTATTCATCAAGCTCTGGTGGGGGAATCGCCAACGGGTCCATCACCGAGCTCCCGCCAATCGTTTTCATCACATCCTTATCCACCTTCTTTAATTCCTTATACGCTTTATTGTAATGATTAACCGTGGTGCCAAGCGAGCTCCCGAGCGAGCGCATATATTGCTCATAGGCGCCAATGTGTTTACCTAAATCCTCTACTCGCTTTACAATATCTTTGGCCTGTTCTTCAATTTGCATCGCCTTAAGACCCTGCAAAACAGTTTGTAAGTAAGCTAAAAACGAAGTAGGCGAAACAATGATGACTTTATACTTGCTCGCCGCGCGTTGGATTAAATTTTCGGTTTCTTCGGTGACCGCGCCAATTTTATTAATTAATAAATCATAATAAATCGCTTCGTGCGGAATAAACATAAAGGCAAAGTCCATCGTATTTTCCGCTGGACGAATATATTTTGAAGTTTCAGTAATCCGATTTTTTAAATCATTTACAAAAAGTTTTTCTAATTTTTCTTTTTCCGCCGGATTTTTTTCTTCAATAATCCGATTGTAATTCTCTAGCGAAAACTTGGAATCAATGGGGATAATTCGGTCCTTCACAAACACCACCGCGTCTACAATTTCACCATTTTTAAAAGCATATTGCATTTGATAATTACCTGGGGGTAAAACATTTTTCAGTAAAGTTTCTAAATAATACTCGCCGAGAATCCCCCGTTGTTTGGGATTTTTTAAAATATCTTGTAAAGATTGCAATTGCTCGGTAAAACCAATCACTTGTTTATTCGTCTCATCTAAACGCGTTAAACGCTCGGTCACATCACGGATAATCCGATTGGTTTCGCTGGCTTGAGTTTGCATAGAACGATGTAAATTAGTGGAAGATTCGGTAAGTTTGGTATCAAGTAAACGCGTTAATTCGTGAAGTTGATTTTGCATCAAGACCAATGCTCCCTCACCTGCAGGGCTAGATTCTGGAGTTTTTTTAGAACGAAAAAAGAGCCAAACACTTAGTACGGCTAAAGCAAGAATGATTAAAAGATAATAAGTTGTTTCTGTCATTTCCGACTTATCTTACCATCAAACCAACCGGATGAAAAACTGATTCAAAAATGATTAAATAAATCAGTAAGAAGTTCTTGGAAAAATAAATTTTTAAGCTTATGACCATCACGACGGGGGTATGTACAATTAGAAAGAAAGACAAATCCTAAATTATTTTTCTTATTTCCTCCAATTAATGTACCGGTGAATCCAGGATGAAAAAAAGTTCCTTTTGGAGCTGATTTCCCCAAGTATACTTCATTATCAAGGTGCCAGCCTAAACCAGAGGCAAGATTAAGATTAGATGTTTGATTTTTAATTGATATATTAATAATTTTTTGACTTAAAATTGGGTTATCGTTACCTAACCAGAAAATCATAAATTTGGCCAAATCTACAGCATTAGAAAATAAGCCCGCTTGTCCAACTTCACCACCCATCATTCTTGAACTTTCATCATGTACAACACCTTGAATAATTGTTCCATCATTCAATATTTCAGTCGGGGGGATTTCATTTATTAAATTTAAGGGTGGATTGAAAAAAGTATCTTTCATTAACAGTTGATCAAATATATGTTTTTTTAAATGATTACCTAGACTTTTGTCTGATACTTTAATTATTATCTCACCAACTAAATATGTATTTATATTCCCGTACTCTACCCTAGCTTCTGGATTTATTTTTATATTTAGTAAAAATTCTTTAATAAGATTATTTAATTGGTTCTTATTAAGCTTAGATGTTTCTACTTGAATACCACTTGTGTGAGTGAGAAGTTGCAGAATCTTTGTATTTCCGACATCACTTTTTATTAAATTGGGAAAATATTTAGAGACTGGGTCATTTATATTAACCATATTTTGATCAACCAAACGTAATAATGCTGTATTTACAATTTGTTTAGTGACCGAAGCAAGGTCATAAATAGTATCAATATTAACTTTTGAGCTATTGGGGTCATATGTAAAATTACCGAACGCTTCATGATAAAAAACTTCATTATTATGAATAACCAGAAAAACGGCACCAGGAAAAACTTTTGTTTCAATTGCCTCCTTAATAGTTAATCTAATTTTACTTTCAATTTGACTCATGAATAATTGAAAATACCAAGAAAAAAAGGATAAAGCAAGTGCTTTATCCTTTTTGATTACCCTTATAGCTCCTTTCTTAAAAGATCAATAACTCCTTTTGACACACCCGATCCAATCGTGAGAATAATTTTAGTGAAGGCTGTGCTCATATTCAGGATCTTAAGAATTTTAGAAACTGCTTCATTGTCACTTGAAACACTTACCGCAATCCCACCAGATACCCTGATCTCACTTGCCAACTTTTCAGACAAAAGAATATCGATTGTGGACTCATCATCCCCGAGACCTCGAACAATTGGGGCGATAACACAAGTATCCGCAAGCAACATTGCACTTGCAAATTCCTTAATTTGTCTTTCTGTGCGATGAAATTGGCGTAAACATGGAACACACAAAAGAAGACTGTTTGGATATTCTTCCTTTATAGTTTTCACTACAGTGTAAATTTCAAATGGTGTGTGACCATAATCATCAATCACTTTTACACCATCTCGTTCGATAACCATGTCGTATCTGCGACTAACTCCTTGAAATTGTTGCAAACCACTGGCAATTGCGTCAATACCAACACCGATAAAATTTGAAACGACTATCGCAGCCAGTGCGTTCTGCACATAGTGCTGACCAGGTAAAGCAATTTCAAACTTAGAGAATTCTTTTTCTCTAAAACGCACAATGAAACTGTGCCTTTTATCAGAACATTTTACTGACGAAATCGCCTGCCACTCTCCATAATTCAGTCCGTATGTCCTTACTTCTCCTCTATGTTGAGTCATAAAGAAGTTCCGAATA
>JBBTTN010000043.1:0-1608 GCA_038064235.1 Patescibacteria group bacterium | reverse complement strand
TCATTGGTGTCTCAAATAATAAAGGCGGTGGTATTAGTTTTGGCCGCCACTCGCACATTGCTAATAATTGGCGGAATGTTATCAACCACTGGCACGCCGTCATTTATCACCAGGGGGATTGACGGCGAGGATTGATTACCCGCCGTATCCAATGCGGTTACATAATATTGAACCGTAGAGTTATTCGGAAAACTATTATCATCAAAAGTAAGTAACGGAATTTCGCCAATCGGCGCGCCATCGCGCCAAACGCGATATTTATCCACTGCCACATTATCGGTGGACGCCCGCCAACTTAAGGTTGCCGTTGTGGTGGTAATATTGCTGGCGTTTAAACCAGTGGGCTGTGAAGGCGGTGCGATATCAGAAATAGTTTGGCTATTATAATTATATTGATTGCATGTCTCTAAATTGTTTTGACAATAAGTATTAAGCAGAGGCGGAAAAAGAGAATTATCAACGCCCGCCGGATAGAGAAAAAGTCCGAGTTGCGGATTATGGTTATACCAATAATTCACATTATTAAAAATACTGGCAGGAAGCCAACCTGCGTTAATTGGCGAACCTGGTTCAATAAAGCAATTAGAATTAGAGGTGGTTGTGCAAGTTCCATTCGCAGGACGATAACAAGCCATATTAGTCGTCACCCAAATTCCGAGGATATCGCCGTTATTTGGATAAGTGGGATTTAGTCTCTGTTGACAATCGCGATAAGTGGAATTATTTATTTTGAAATTACCAAGTTCGCTTATCGCGCGATAGCCAGAATATTGTTTACCAAAAGAGTCGGAAGGATAAAGATAATCAGTTGGCTCCACACCTGATTGCGCGAGAGCACTTTGAACCGCGGAAGCCATCAGATTAAATTCCGCTGGCGGTAAATCAGTCAGCATAATCTTTCCTTTAATATCAAAATTATGTCTATTTATACATTCAGGGTCATCATAACTTGGATTGAGAGGATTATCAGGACAGTTAATATGCGGTTCAGTATCAATCGCCACTAAATCAATGTTGAGGGAATTAGCTTCGGCTTTTAGTTTTTTCAAAAACCAAGCGTAATAATTAGCATTCTTGACGATTGAGCCATCAGTGTAATCGGGTACAAATTCTTGAGCTTCAGGCAGAGTGGAATCATCACTATCTTGAAAAAATAACCACCGGCTCCAAATGGGTATAAGTCCGGCGCTTCTAATGGCAGCAATTTTAGCTCGAATATTCGTATCAATTCCTCGTTGCTGGTTGTAATCCAAATTATCAATCATCACATGGGTCACAAATTTACTCGCTCCCAGTGTTGGTAAATTACTGGTGCTCGGATTAAAATTCCTCTCCCATTCGCTAAACCAAATCACCACGCGCGCTGAAGGGGTGTCCGCCGTTTGACCACTCAAAACCGTCGCCACATTTTTAACTGGTGCCTCGTTCAAATTAAGTTCCGCGATCCGCAAAAAAGAACCGATAAAAACCGAGAGAAAAATAATTGAAAAAACCAAACCAATTTTTCTGACCATAATTACTTTAAATTATAGAACTTTAACCCGTAGCTCACAAACCAAACTGTGAGCAAGCCCAAAATTATTCCGCCCAGCGCATCGCTCGGCCAAT
>JBBTTN010000042.1:0-2900 GCA_038064235.1 Patescibacteria group bacterium | reverse complement strand
ATGGTAAAATAGTAAATGAATGCAATTTTGACCAATTTCTAATTTTAATCGTTAAAATTTATAATTATCTTTTGCTTATTGTCGCTCCAATTGCCACCGCCTCAATTGCTTACGCCGGCATTCTTTACGCTTTTTATTCCACCAATGATAGTAAACGCAAACAAGCTCATGATATAATCACCTCGGCGGTTTGGGGTTTGGCGCTTGCTCTTGCTGGTTATTTAATTATTACGCAATTATTTAAATTATTAGTCACCGACCCGACTATACGAAGCAATGTGTTGGACAGAGTACCGTTTAAATAGAAATATATTTTATGAAAAATTTTTTAATAAATATTGCTCGTGCGGAAGATCCACGTAACACTGGTATCACTCCATCTGGGGGTTCAGATCCCAGAAACACTTTACCTGTAGGTGGTGATACTTTTTTGAACCCCCTCGGTAGTATCAACACTATTCCAGACCTAATAAAACTGATTTTAGGTATTGTGATGCAAGTTGGCATTCCGCTCATTGCACTGATGATTATGTACGCCGGCTTTCTTTATGTTACCGCGCGAGGCGACCCTAACAAACTCACCAAAGCTCGCGAAGCACTGGTTTACACTCTCATCGGCGCCGCGATTATCTTGGGCGCGTTTGTTATTAGTAATGCCATTACTGGTACTATCACTGAGTTAGGGAAACCTTAATTGATTATGCTTGCTGCTACCACTATCACCAATTTCAGAACCGCGGTAACTTTTTTTATTGGCACTTTTATCAATCCCTTTACTTTAATTCTCATTACCCTTTCCGTACTTTATTTTCTTTATGGCGTAAGCAAATATTTTCGTCCTAATCCTAGTGATTCCGATAAAAAGGAGGCCAGACTGGTAATGCTGTGGGGAGTAGTGGGGTTGTTTGCCATTGTGGCAATGTGGGGTTTGGTGCAAATTGTGCAAAATACTTTTGATTTTGATAATTTAGGATTTAATAAGTTACCCGACAGCACCTTAACCCCACCTCCCACTCAATAATTATGACTAACGATTTTTTGACTAAAGTAATTGCCCCCATTAATCAAATTCTTGGTTTGGTTTTGCCGATTATTATCACCCTTGCTATACTGGGTTTTGTTTGGGGTTTGGCAAAATATATTTATTCGGCTGGCGAAGAGTCAAGCAAGCAAGAGGGGCGTGACATAATGTATTGGGGTGTGATTGCGCTGTTTGTGATGGTGTCGGTGTGGGGGTTGGTGGAATTAATTACGAAAACTTTTAGCATTGAACCCAATCGTCAGGCACCTACCTCTAGTGATATTGATAAACTCATCCCCACCCCAAAATGATTATTAATTAGTAATTCATAAGATATTTTTATGTTTACATGTCCTGTTGGTTTTTCTACCGCTGAAACTACCGGCACAATTCAAGGAGTTGTTTGTACTATTGGTGGAATAATTAGTTCCGCCGTGCCAATTGTGATGACGCTTGCCCTCCTTTTCTTCTTTTGGGGTTTGGCAAAATACATTTTGGCGGCGGGCAATGAGGGTTCTAAAGCGGAGGGTAAAAATATCATGATTTGGGGCGTGGTAGCGCTGTTTGTGATGGTGTCGGTGTGGGAACTGACGGCATTAATAAAAAATTCTTTTGGTATCCCAGCTGGCACCGTTCCCAGTAGCCAAGGTCTCCTCCCCAGAAATTAGTTGACCATTACTCTCGTAATTTACTATAATTAGTTATTATCAAATTTATTAGGTCGTTTAGCTTTATTTAAATCAAATGAAATTAATCACAAAAATTACCGGTATTATTGGTAGTGTCGCTTTATTATTACCAACCCTGGCTTTTGCCGCACCATCGGAGGTAACAGGGATTTTGGACACTTTGCAATACATTGTTGATGCATTAGTGCCAATCGTAATGGTTTTGGCGGTACTTCTCTTCTTTTGGGGTTTGGCAAAATATATTTTGGCGGCGGGCAATGAAGAGTCTAAAGCTTCAGGTAAAACTATTATGATCGGTGGCATCGTGGCGTTGTTTGTAATGACGTCAGTTTGGGGTTTAGTGGGTTGGCTTGGTGGCGCGGTAGGATTGGGCAATGATCGCGCGCCTAATTCAGGTGATATTATTCCTAACTAATTACAAATTCTGATGTTTATTGCTGTTGCCGAGGCCGCCACTGATATTGGTCCATTATTAGGGAAAATAAAAACTGAAATTCTTACCCCGATTGCGACCCTTTTAATTGCCATCGCGGTCCTCTATTTTGTGTGGGGCGTGTTTGAGTTTATCCAAGGCGCGGGCAATGATGAAGCTCGGGTCAAAGGCAGGCAACATATGCTCTGGGGCGTGTTCGGACTCTTTATCATGATTTCAGTCGTTGGCATTCTCAAACTTATCTGCAGTACCCTCGGCGCTGGTTGTTAGTTAAAAATAATTGATAACCCCGACGCTTTGGTCGGGGTCCCGACTGTAACGTCGGGAAAGAAAAGACCCTCACCTAATTGCCTTTCGGCTTTTGGTGAGGGTCTTGCTTTTTACTTCAAAGAGCTATTTTTACAGTGGCCAATATGCCACATCCATCACATACGATTCACCCAACTCACCAAACCGAAGACCAGTTTTGTTTCTTGGTACTGTTTCGGTGGAAAGTTTCTTTACTTTGCCTTCTCTAATAGGATAAAGGGTGCCGTTGTAGAGATAGGAGTAACCACATTTTGGGGTGATTACTGGCTTCCACGATAAACATTGGTTTGGGGGGAGTTTGTGGATGATATTATCTGTCCACCCTACTCCCATCTCCACTTCAATGTACATCCTTTCTGCCCATGGAGGTGGTTCAGATGCTGGATCACAGGGGATTGATCTGGGCTGTTGCATTATTGCAACGCCGTTTGCCTTTGTCTCCGCGGTG
>JBBTTN010000041.1:0-3651 GCA_038064235.1 Patescibacteria group bacterium | reverse complement strand
GTCATAAATTCCACCAGCGGATATTGCGCGGAAAATCGGCTTTGGCATTTAGCGCACTTGCCACCCTGAATCACATAACTCAAAATCGGAATCAACTCGCGCCAGGTGAGCGTGTGTCCGCAAGCAAGGCAGTGCGAACGCCCGCCCACGCTCCGGCCAGTGTTGTAGCGATAAATTACCGTGTTCAAAAAACTGCCGATAATCAGTCCAAACAAAAAACTAAAAGTGTGCATCAGTGTTAGCATCCTTTTATTCTAACACTTTTCCCACCCCCACACCCTTCTCCTCTGTTTATAATGTCAAGGTGCAACCTTGACAATTCCAAATGTGGTGTAATTTTTCGGATTTTTTCTTCAAAAAAAGAGTCTGGGGGATTTTTAGTCCCACAGACTCTTGAAGCTCTCGTGTAAATTTTTTATTTTACCTGCGACGCAACCGTAAACTTGAGAGAAGTATCCCGAGCAATGTTAATGTCAATGCGCCAGGCTCGGGAACAACACCAGTAAGTATAAAGTTGTCCCAGTCTGTTCGATCCCCAGAACTCGACTGCTGGGGAAGGACACGGAAGAAGATATCGGGATTATTGTCAAATTCTGGAGGAAAATCAAGGATAGTGCTGTGCCAACCTGACGCTGTAGTTGAATCAACTACCATCAAGTTTTGCCAGTTCATCCCATCGTCTGAAATCTGGATTGACACAATATCCCCAGGATCTAATCCTGTTTGTTTGTAGTCAAAAGACAGTGACACATTAGTAAAACCAATCGTTGACTCCTCATTCACGAGCATATCCAAGTCGTTGGGTCCAAGAATTCGGATACCATATTCACCAGTGAAGGCTGAAGTAGTTGAATTCACTGCCGAGATGTTGCCAGTGACTGAAAGCCAACGAGAAAGATTCCCCAACTCCACATTGTCGAACCAGATAGTGTCCGCCCTCGTCATCGTGGGCAAGAGGGTAAACCCCAACACCGCCACCGCAAAAATCCGCGCCCTTTTCATTTCAACCTTCCTTCCTACAAGACAACAGATTAAGCCGAAGAAACTTTTCTTCAATAAAAGACCTAATCTGCCGGAAACTTTAGCACAAAACTTTTTCTTCGCAAAATTATTTTCCAAATTACACCACACTTAAAAATGTCAAGGTGCAACCTTGACATTGATAGTTACTTTTCAAATTCCATCCAATCATTAATAAATTCTGAAAAAACCCGATTAGTTTGAAAATAGTCAGGGAAAACCGAAGGATTTAAAATCACATCTTCCTCTCGCTTTTCTCCTATGTAATGAAGGTAGCTGGAAAACCGATAATTATTTAGAAATTTTTTTGCGATTGTCGCGTTAGGAATAATTTTATTTTCCCAATTTTTCGGGTCAGTAACTTTGACAGGATTCAGATGAATATAAGCAAAAAGATAACGAAGATACTCATCGTCATCAACATGTTGCGCTTGAAAATGAGATTCAAATAATTTTCCTTTCCGTTCGTATTTGATATTAAAATACATTGAATAACTGGTTAAGAGTTTCGCCATAAATTTTGGAATATTATTTTCTTTCTCTCTAATTAAAATATGAAAATGGTTCGACATTAAACAATACGCGCCGATATCCACCAAATTTTCGCCAACATTCTTCTCGTTAATTTCTGTCAAGGTTGCACCTTGCCAATTTGATAAGTCACTTAAATGGAAAGCTTCTTCCCAATTCGCCGTTAATAATAAAATAATAAATCGCAATCGGTCGTTATCATCCATAAATATAAGACGCTTATCCACTCCACGACTATAAATATGGTAGTACTCATCAGGCGAAAAAGTGATTTTTCTATTCATAAGATCTCTTAAGTATACCAATCACTGTCAAGGTTGCACCTTGACAGTGGGGATGGGGATAAAATAGTTGCTCCTTTTTAGTGATTTGGTAAAATTGTAAAAGTTGTATTTTAAAAACTGGATTGGCTGAACAATTCCTTGTGAGGGAATAAAGCGTAAGTGAAAAGAGAAAGGTCTGAGTAACTTAGCTGGCGAGATAAATTGATTATGACTTACTCACAGTCAAGCGGGAGCAAATAAACTGAATCTCCCATTGTTCAAACAACACGCAAGTTGTGACCTCGAGACCACTGCTTGAGTGTGGACAATTAAAGCAAAATCTCCGTCGTTTCGGGGGAGCTTCTTTCTTCCAGAGTAGGCTTTGGGAGATTGCAAAAATAAAAGCAGAATAAACGCTCGCCTTGCGGGTATAAAGTATTCCCGCATCCGGTTTTTAGAATAGAACTATTTGTTTACAAAATTACACCACACCGCAAATTGTCAAGGTTGCACCTTGACAGGAATTGGGCAAAGAAAAACCCGAGCATTTGCTCGGGAATTTTGTTGTGGCAAGGGAAATTTTATTGTGTCTTTCCTGTTCGGAGAGATCACATGGGAAAAACTTTTACAAAACCTTTAATCTTTTTTGCTAAAATTTGATCATTGGTAACCAAAGGTGATAATTGGCTCATCGCGGTGGCTACAATTAAAGCATCGCCAAGTTTTATTTTATTGCTTCTTCTAATTTTTCCGGCTACTTTGGCGATATTCAAATCAACCGAGATAATTAAAAAGTTTAAGAAAAATGATTTTATAATTTCTAAATCAGCTGAGGTTAACCGACTGTATGATAAAACTTCTGCCACTGTTACAGTTGAGATAATAAAGCTGGCTCCTTTATTGCGTAGTAAATTAAGTTTATCAACAATAACACTATCACCATTTAAAAAGTAGATAATAATGTTGGTGTCAAGAATTAAAAACATAAGTTAAATCTCGGCGCGTAGTTTTCTTTGATAAGCAATTGGTGAACTAATTTTGCGTCGAGATAACAAACCTTGGGCTTTTACCCAAGCGCCTTTGTTTTTTACTTTTTCCAAAAAAATTCTTTTATTAGCTACAGTTTGCATAAATTAAACATAACATATTTTTAAAACAAATGAAACTGACAAAGAATTGGACAAAGAAAAACCCAAGCATTTGCTCGGGAATTTCGTTGTGGCAAGGACTCTCCTTGACATAAGGTCATACCCAAATGGGAGGTGCAACTTTGACATGAGACTACACCTTATTTACCCAATCATCTCTACCAATACCACTCTGACGTAATATTCTTGAAAGTAAATCCACACTAATCTCTTCGTCGTGTTCATTGGGGATCGTTAAAGTGAGACCACTTTTTGTC
This sequence comes from Patescibacteria group bacterium, assembly GCA_038064235.1. GTDB lineage: Bacteria > Patescibacteriota > Minisyncoccia > Phycocordibacterales > JACOZG01 > JBBTTN01. Next base: position 432 of record JBBTTN010000041.1, on the reverse strand, counting down.
ATAAAAGGATGCTTGCCCTCTTGAAACGGACCAATGAAACCAAAAGCTTTTAAACGAATAATAAATTTGCGTCTAGAAATCGGCGCCAATTTAGGCATAAATTCGTGGAGAAAAAACCATTTTAGAAACCGGTAAACCAGGAACGGCAAGATTTTGCCTTAAACGAATCACTAACCAACTCTCAATTACTGAAAGCAAATTATCGCGACACTCCTCAAGAGTTTTGCCTTTAGCCCATACCCCCCTCAACTCTTTAATTTCAGCATAAAAATTAGCGCCGTTATCAATCATTTCATAACGAGCTTTGGCTAGGTATTTATTTAAATAATCTTGAATCATTTTTCTATCTTATCACATTACGAAAACTATCACCAGCCAAAATTACGCCACACAAAAAAATGTCAAGGTTGCACCTTGACAATGGGAGGGGGG
>JBBTTN010000040.1:0-10597 GCA_038064235.1 Patescibacteria group bacterium | reverse complement strand
ATTTTATTTTTTATCTTAGCCGTGTTAGGTTTAGGGCTAGCGGTAAAAATCAAGCGCCGAGGAATTATATTGGTCAGCACAGTTGCTTTCATCGGACATTATGTTTTCATCACTAATGAGTATTTTGCGAATTCCGTCAGCTGGCCAATTTTATTAGTCGTTCTTGGTTTCTTTATTATCGGTATGGGCTACTTATCGCTTTCACTTAATAAAAAATATATAAATTAAAATGGAGAATAATAATCAAAAAGTAATTAAAATATCAAAAAAGAAGTTAGTTATTACTCTAGTAATTTTGGTAGTGCTTGGCTTTGTTTTTTATGGTGTGATATTGAATTCCTTAAATTCTGCCAGAAGGAGGGTTGAGGTTGGAGTTTCAATGTCATCGTCCGAAAAGTCCGAAAATTATGGCGCCCCAGTATCTCAAAGTATGCCGGACTATTATCGTGAACAAAACGATATTACTGACACCAGAGAATTTTTGAAAACTTCACACTCTTCAACTTTGAAAACTAGAGATGTGCCAGAGGTAACCAAGGAGGTTAAGAGCGCTATCCGCGAGGTGGAGGGGAGAATTGATAATTTAACCAGTTCAACTAATTATAGTTATGTTACTTTTGTGGTGCCCAAAAGTCGTTTTGAGGAATTTAGAAGTGAGGTGGAGAGTTTAGTATACGCTAAACTTTATTTTGAAAATATTTCCTCCCAAAATTTACTTAATCAAAAACAATCAATTGAGGAGCGTACGGAAATAAATTCTACAAATTTGGTGGAGCTTGAAAAGCGAAAGCAAAATTTACTTACCGCTCACTCTTTAACAATTAGTAATTTAAATAAAGAATTAGCGACAACCCAAAGTCAACTAACGCTGGTTCGGCAACAAAAACTATTAACCGATGATTCAACCCAATATAATTTTTTGTTAGGGCAGGAAACAACTTTAGTTCAAACAGAATTAACTTTGAAGCAAAAACAAGAGGCGGAAAATAGAATTTATGCCAGCCAAAATCAGACAATTACTAATCAAATAAATCAAGTAAATGCGGTTTTAGCGAATCTTAGTAAAGAAGATACTAATTTTGCCAATAATATTGAAACGGTTACTGGCACGGTAAATATTCAATGGGTTAGTGTGTGGGATATTCTCAAGATTTATTCACCAATCCACCCACTTATTATTATCATTTTGATTTTACTTCTTGCTCGTTGGTACTTAGTTCGTAAGGGTTACTTGGCAAGAATTGAGTTTGTATAAAATCTAAAAATACGCTTTACTTAATGAACTAAGCGCACCCTTAGCTCAGCTGGTTAGAGCGTACGATTCACATTCGTAAGGTCTCAGGTTCGACTCCTGAAGGGTGCACCCTCTCCCGCTAAAGCTATCGCGGGGCAGGCTGGGCTCGTAGTATAGTGGTAACACGCTACATTCGCATTGTAGAGACACGAGTTCGATCCTCGTCGAGTCCACCACTTCGCCCCCGCCTTTAAGGCGGGGGCTTCGCGGTGCAGGCACTTTTTGCAACGCGAAGGAAGTGGTGAGACCCCGCGAAGCTTTAGCGAAGTGGGGTATAATAAATTTATGTATTATGTTTATGTATTAAAAAGTGAAAAAGACGGTAGCCACTATGTTGGTCAAACATGTAATTTAAAACAGAGACTTCAGCAACATAATGATAAAGAAACTAAATACACTTCCACTAAAGCGCCTTATAAATTGGTTTGGTACGGGGCTTTTTTAAATATTAAGTTGGCTTGTGATTTTGAAAAGTACCTTAAATCCAGTTCCGGTTTCGCTTTTCGTAATAAGCATTTAATTTAAAAACACAGGGACTTGAAGAAATAAAGTCAAAACATGGCTTGAAATAAGGATGATTTAGAGAAGACATTCTTCCCACGATGGGCTTTTTTATTTTTTTTGATTTCCTGTTACTTCACGCGAATGGTATGATTAGTAAAAATATGTCACAAATTTATTTAGTGGGTGGGGGGATTGCGTCGCTCGCTAGCGCGGTTTATTTGATTAAGGATGGCAAGATTGCTGGTAAAGATATTTTCATTTTTGACGAAGCTGGTCGGTTAGGTGGAAGTTTAGACGCAGAAGGTTCGGCAAAAAATGGTTACATGATGCAGGGTTATCGGATGTTTGAAGAAAAAATTTACTCCTGCACCCTTGACCTTTTATCACACATTCCCGGTGTTCACTTAAAATCCGTTAAGGATGAAATTTTGGCATTTAATGAAAAAAATTTAGTACATTCTAAATCAAGATTAGTAGAAAATGGAAAAATTCTAAACACCCCATCGCTTGGTTTAAGTTGGAAAATTCGGTCAGAAATTTTTACGCTAATGGCGCGAAATGAGACCACATTAGGCTCATCACAAATTAAAGATTATTTTACGCCAGCTTTTTTTAAAACTGATTTTTGGCTGGAATTTTGTACTACTTTTGCCTTTAAACCACAAGATAGTTTGGCGGAATTACGCCGATATTTTTTGCGGTTTATTCAAGAGTCGCCACATATTAATCTCTTAACTGGCGTGCGCAGTACGCCGTATAATCAATATGAATCCATCGTTTTGCCAATTTATAATTACTTAAGTATACTTGGAGTAAATTTTAAAACTAAATGCCAAGTGACTCATTTGGATTTTGAAAAGAAGAATGCTAAACATTTATATTACACTCACGATAAAAAATCACACAAAATTACTTTAAGTAAAAATGATTTGGTTTTAGTAACAGCTGGTTCAATGATTGCTAATTTTAGTATTGGTTCAATGACTTCAGCACCGATACTTAATTTAAAAAAACCCACTGGGGCTTGGACGCTGTGGGAAAATATGGCTAAACACCATCGTGATTTTGGACGACCGACTTTTTTTACTAGTCAGCCCAATAAGACAAAATTAGAATCGTTCACGATTACTTTCAAAAATAAAATATTTATAAAGTTGCTGGAAAAATTAACTGGGAATAAAGCGGGCGAACAAGGTCTAATTACTTTTAAAAATTCTAATTGGTTGATGACGGTAGTTTTGCCCAAACAACCGCATTTTATCAATCAACCAAAAAAGGTTGTGGTGGCTTGGGGCTATGCTTTATATCCGGATAAAAAAGGCAATTTTGTGTCAAGGAAAATGTCCGAATGTACTGGTGAAGAAATTTTGACGGAACTTTGCTTGCATTTGGGTTTTGAAAAAGAGTTAACAAAAATTTTAAAAAATTCAATTTGCTTGCCGTGTTTGATGCCATACGGCGCCAGCCAATTTTTGCCGAGAAGGCGTGGTGATCGTCCCGCCGTGGTTCCTAAAGGCTCAACAAATTTTGCATTCACCGGACAATTCTGCGAGATTCCGGAAGAAATTGCTTTCACCGTTGAGTATTCAATCCGGTCAGCGCAAATTGCGGTTTACACTCTGCTTAATTTAGCCAAAAAAGTTACCCCGATTTATCACGGGCAAAATAATATCAAAGTTTTATTTGACGCCTTCAAAGCGTCATTAAAGTAAGATATTTTAAATTTGTCTTGCCCTTGTGGTTATTGGGTAATCGTGTTAAGTTAAAAGCTGAATTGTTTTTTTTTGAAAAGAAAGCGAGGGTGAAATGATCGGTAAGGATTTGTGGAGAAGAATGAAGGGTTGTGGCGCTGTATGGGAACACTCGGGTGATCCTCGCGCGCCACATGTGGCGCTTCGGGGTGATAAACACTCCGACGGGTTTATTGATACTCTGAGGTTTCTTTCCGACACCGACAATCGGGCAAATGCCGCTGAGTTATTGATTACGAGATTAAACAGTAAGTATTTTGAAGATATTGATTGGGTTTTCGGTTCGCCGATGGCTGGTATTCCGTTTGCGACAACCTTGGCGGGCTGTTTTAACCATAATGTGAACTTAGGTTTTACGGAGAAGGTTAACGAGAAAGATTTGATTTGTCGGTTTGAGATTGAACCGGGTCAGTCAGTGCTGATGGTTGAAGAAATGACAACCACTGGCGCGACTCCTCAAAGGGCGATTGACGCGATTCTCAAGAAAAATCCCGAGGCGCAAATATTGGATACGGTGGTGGCATTTTTGGTTCGCTGTGAGGATCGTCCTCCTGAACTTGCTGGGCGAGAGTTGTTGTCGTTAATTAGTCTCCCTCATCTTGGTGTTAATTATCACGAATGGGAGCCTAATAATTGTCCACTTTGTCAGCAAGGGTCACGGGTGATCAAAAATTGTAAACGAGTATGGGGTGATCTTTTGAAGACGATGAAAGATTCCGCTCATCATATTCCGGATTGAAAAGTTTCCGGATCAAATAGACAAGGTCGCTATGACAAATAGCGACCTTTTTTTATGCTAGGATTTTTATATGAATCAGATAAAAAACAAAATTCGTTGCGCGTGGGTACCAGAGGGGAATGAGTTGTACGAGAAATATCATGATGAGGAGTGGGGCGTGCCGGTGTGGGATGACAATAAAATTTTTGAGTTTCTGGTGTTGGAAAGCGCTCAGGCCGGCTTGAGTTGGCTTACGGTTTTGCGGAAGAGGGAGAATTACAAAAAAGCGTTTGCTAATTTTAAGCCGCAAATTATTGCTAAATGGGGCGAGAAGGAAGTGGGGGAGTTATTAAAAAATGCTGGCATTATTCGCAATCGGGCTAAAATTAATGCCACGATAAATAATGCGAAAAAGTTTTTAGAAGTGCAAAAAGAATTTGGTTCATTTGCTAAATATATTTGGGGTTTTGTGGGTGGAAAGCCGATTATAAATAACTGGAAAAGTCTAAAAGATTTGCCGGCGAAAACCAAAATTTCGAATGCTCTCGCCTTGGACTTAAAAACTCGCGGTTTTAAATTTCTCGGTTCCACTATTTGCTATGCCCACATGCAAGCCACTGGGATGGTAGATGATCATTTAATGAATTGTTTTAGAAAACCCTAAATAAAAATCGGGCAAAGGAAAAGGCGGTAGCTTGATGGCCACCGCCTGCTTCTTTCCTTTTTCTTTCCCCTCCTGCGGGCTACTTGCTTTCGGCAAGTTCCGCGTTGGTCTTGGCCACCTCCTCGGCCCATTCTTCCCAACAATTTTCACCCAGTTGTTCAGTCGTTTCCGGGATGTATTCGAGGACCATAACACAACCTCCCTGCTTGAACCAGTTGTGGTAAGACTGACCGCTCAATCCATACCTCAACTTCTGCCACTATGCTAGCATACTCCTTTCTACTTGTCAATAGGGCTATTGCTAACTACCCATTTGACCATTACCGGTGCTAGAACTTTTGCAAGTCCCGCATTTGCAACCAAACAGGCTCATTACGGCGGCGATACCAACCAAAAGATAAATGATTGCTACTACCATCGGCCAACTGCCAAAAATCCATTCAACTAAATTCCAACTGCTACTCGCTTTAATCAAATAACTCAAGCCGACCAATCCCCAGTTAAGACCGCCAATGAAAATCAACAGCCAAGAAACTTTGGCCCAACCACACTTGTTACCATTATTCATACACATATTATTTTTTAATTAAATAGCTAATAAACTTCCCACTACCCCTAAATTATAACTCTTGCTATAATCCTTGCAACAATTTTATGGTCTTAAGTACTCACGCAATCATTGGTAGTGCTATGGCTACTTTGATGCCCACCTTTCCACTAACGGGCTTTGTTTTGGCTTGCGTGAGCCATTTTGCCACTGATGCGATCCCACATTGGGATTACAAATTACGCTCAAAAAATGATGATGAGTCAAATTTTTTAAATGATGATATGCAGGCGAGCGGTCGTGATTTTATGATTGACCTGGCGAAAATTGGTCTTGATTTAGCGTTAGGTTTTGCTCTGTCTATTTTAATTTGGGGTTGGTGGTTTGGTTTGCCGTTAACGATAATTTTGTTAGGTGCGGTTGGTGGAGTGTTGCCGGATTTTTTACAATTTGCTTATTTTAAAATTCGCCGCGAGCCACTTAATAGCCTTCAGCGTTTTCATCATTGGATTCATGCCAAGCTTCGGCTCAAAGGGCGGTTTGTGCTTGGGCCAATCCTGCAAGCGCTTATCGTGATTATTTTTATTGTTCTAAATTATTATGTTAGAATGTGATTATGAAAATAAATATCAAAGCGACGAATTTAGAATTAACGCCGGAGCTTGAAAATTATTTAAGGGAAAGGATTGCGCACTTTGACAAGTTGTTTTCTGGTAAGCCTGACCGCGAGCCGTTGATGCAGGTTGAGTTGGCGCGCGAAAATCGGCATCATAAGCAGGGAGAAATTTTTCGGGCGGAGTATAATTTGCGCGTGGAGGGTAAGCAATTTCGGGCGGTGGCCACCGAGGTTGATATCCGCTCGGCGATTGATTTGGCGCGTGACGAGTTGACACGCGAGGTAAAATCTGATAAACAGAAGCGAGTTACTTTGGTGAGGCGGAGCGCGCGTCGGGTCAAAGATTTTTTGCGAGGGTTTTATAAAAGATAAATTATTAATTAAGATAAGAAAATTTAATATGAATATGAAAAACAGTTTGTATTTGCTTGGAGGTTTAATAGTTTTACTTTTAGTAATTGTACCAATTATGAAAAATACTAAAGTTGACGATAGCGACCAAGTCGCCGGAGTAGGTAGTGTGGGGAAAATCGTAAATGTGGTTTTGGAAACGAGTATGGGTAATATTGAGCTGGCTCTTTTTGAGGATAAGGCGCCACAAACTGTAAAGAATTTTGTGGACTTGGCGAATAAAGGTTTTTACAATGGCACGATCTTTCATCGCGTCATTAAGGATTTTATGATTCAAGGTGGCGACCCACAAGGTAATGGCACCGGTGGACCGGGTTACTCTTTTGCGGATGAAATTAATGATGTTAAGTTAGTGAAAGGGGTTTTAGCGATGGCGAATTCCGGACCAAACACCAACGGCTCGCAATTTTTTATTGTCACTGGCGAAGCCACGCCGTGGCTTGATGGCAAGCACACCGCTTTTGGCAAAGTGATTAACGGGCTGGAAGTAGTTGACGCCATTCAAAATGTGGCAACCGATAAAGCCCAAGGCGACCGTCCAGTTACTCCTATTACCGTAAACAGAGTTACTGTTAATTAATTATTTTCCTGTCAAGGTGCAACCTTGACATTACGACCCTAAAAACCCCTTAAACTATGGGGTTTTTAGGTGCTTGCATTTTATTTATATTTTGCTAATATCAAGATTGAATCTCAATTGTTCTTTAATATGTCTTACCCGCAGGGCGCGCAAACGCCCTGCATTCCGAGGCCCCGTGTGCTCCTTCATACTTGTATGAAGTCCGAGCCGCGGGGTTCTTTTTTACCAATTTATTTCTTTTTCGCCTTCGGGAGTAACACGCAAAATAATAAATTGATTATTTTCAAATCGAGCGCTTTTAATGATGAAGCGTTTGTGGTTTTGGTCAAAAAAGTAAATGCCGGGTTTGGGGGTGAGTGCGCGATATTTACGATAGTTAATAATTGGGTTATCGGTTAATTTAATTTCCCCATCAGTTTTTTTTATTTTTTTAATGAGAGTGGCTTGAGAATGATTTTGTTCTGTGGCAATTATTTTGCCCTCAAGCCAATCGGGTAAAATTTTAGTAAAAAGTTGCGCGCCAAGTTCGGCGAGTGAATCTCGCAAGCCTTCAAAATTTTCATCACCGACAAGATTAAAAACTTCTTGCGCCACAATCGCGCCGTGATCCACTTCATTATCTAACTTCATAATCGTAATGCCGGTTTCTTTATCACCATTTAAAATCGCTGATTGAATTGGCGAAGCGCCACGATATTTTGGTAACAATGAAGGATGAATATTTAGCGTGCCAAATTTAGGCAAAGTAAAGACTTTTTCCGGAATAATTTTGCCGTAGGAAGCGACGAGAAATTGAATCTGAGTAGCTTCGTTAGCTTCTAAAGCTTTTAGGAAATCGGGGTCAGTAAGTTTGGCAGGTTGCGAATATTGAATACCATTCTCTTTTGCCCAGAGTTTGATGGGTGGGGGAGTGAGGGTGAGATGGCGACCTTGAGGCGTGTCGGGCGTGGTGATAATAAGTGTGGGCAATAATCCTTCATTTTTTAAAGTTTCCAAAACTCGGACGGCAAAGATATCGGTGCCAAAAAAAGTCCATTTAAGATTTGTTTGGAGTGACTTCATGTAATTCTTTAGCGTGGTCAATAAATAAAATCCCGTTTAAGTGATCAATTTCGTGTTGAAAAATTTGGGCAAATAAATCGGAACCATGATATTGAAATTTTTTTCCATTCTCATCTTGGGCTTCCACGGTTACCTTTTCGTGCCGTTTAGTTTCGCCGTAAATATTACGCACACTCAAACAACCTTCTTCCATTGCCATGCGCCGTTTTGATTGGCGCTTTATTTCGGGATTAATGAAAATCAAATTTTTAATTTTATCCTCACGGTCAAGATTTATTTTTTCGGAAATAATAAAAACTCGTTTATTAAGGCCAATTTGTGGCCCCGCCAAAGCGATGCCATCAGCAAAACTCTCTAACGTTTCTCGCATTGCGACCAATTTTTCCTTAAATTTGGCGTCGTTAAAATCAGCGCTAGTTACGGAAGTGGCGATTTGCCGGAGGCGGGGATTATCTTTGCTTAAAATTTGCTCCATAATGATTCTCAAATTTAACTATAAAAGCGTTTGCGGGTCAACTTCAATCCGAAAAACGGGTGGCAAAGCGTAAAGGAGCGTCAGGAGATTTTTTTCCGGCCAAGTTTTCGGATCTTGTTTTATAATTGCGTGTGCTACATACTCACCCGCCACGCCACCGGTGGATTCAAAAATATCGGGGTTGTAATCTTTCAATACTTTTTCTAACCGTCGCACATCCGCTAACACTTCGGTTTGCGTTCCGTGACGGCTGATCTTAATTAATAATTTAAATGGCGGATAATCAAATCGTTCACGGTCGCGAATTTCTTGCCGATAAAATTCCATAATATTCCCGCTGATCGCCAACTCAAAAAATGGCCAATCGGGATTGCGCGTTTGAATGATAAATTGGCGGATAGCAAGGGCGCGGAGTTTAAGTAAAGTGGTAAAAACTTTCTCGCTAATTTTAAATTCCGGTAACGACATAATGGCGTCGAGTGAGGCGATAAAAATATTTTCTACTTTGGTTTGAAGTAAACCGACGGCCATTTCCGTACCCACTAAAATACCACCACTAGTGAGAAATTTTTCAAGCGTGGTTTGCGCCTCTTTGCGGTTTGGGGTGTGGTCGCTATCAATTTGTAAAATTGAGGTAGTGGGGAAAACTTCTTTTAATCTATCCGCCACTTTTTCCGCGCCGATGCCGAGCGGTAGTAAATTCCAACTCTGACAATAACCGCAAAATTCGGCGCTACTGCGCGTTTCGTGACAATGATGACAAATAAAAATATTCTCACGATGCAGGGTCACTGGCATTAAACATTTAAGACAAAGCACTGCCCGTCCACAATCTTGGCAAACCACTATTGGCGCCAAACCGCGACGAGCGCTCCAAATAAAAATTTTTTCATTATTCGCTAGCGCCTCGCTGATTTTTTTTAATAGTTTCTCGTTCAAGGCCTGAACTTGGGGGGATTCGGTGCGACTTTTAATGTCTAGCACCGTAGAGTGAGCCGTGGTAAAAGCGCGATTTTTTACCGTGGCAGCATTTTGATACTTCCCCAATTCAAAAGCGTACATCGTTTCAATACTTAACACATCCGCGCCTAAAATTAATTTGGCTTTAATGAGTTGACTTAAATTTTCGGTAAAATAGCGAAAACTAAAATACGGCCGTTTTAAACTTTTATAACTTTCCGCACCTTCATCATCAATAATTATGGTTTTGAGATCGTGACGAGGTAAAGCCAGAAAACTGGGTGTGGCAATAATTAGCACCGGATGTTTTTCATTTAAAATTTGATTCCACGCTTCTAAAGTTTTTTTAACCGGTAGAGTGCCGGAAAGGGCGTAAGTGTATTCTTTAATTCCGCGGTCTAGAATTTTTTTAAGATATTGTACTTGAGTCGTGGTGGGGCAAATAATAAAAACTGAGTGACTTCGCGCAAATTCCTCGCGGACTAAGCTTTTATAAAAAACCAAACGCTCTTCAAGCGGTTGTTGAAGCACCAAACATTCACTTTTAACAGAAAGATTGGTCTTTGGCGCGCTCTCGGCGCTAGTAACTGCTTCAAGATTTTCTAAAATTGCTTTGGGAATTAAGTTTTTTAAAATTTGCCCAGCGTAACCGGCATAATAAGTGGCGGTTTGAGTAACGGCCTCAATAAATTCTGGTCGTAATAAATTTTCGTTCTCAATCTTTTCAATTTTTTTTAAACTGAAATTAGCGCGCCGGAGTTTACTTTTTACTTCGGCCACTTCGCGCACTGCTACTACCAGAGCTTTAACCTTTTTTTGACGCACCGTAATTTCAATCATTGCGCCAGGCATTACCGGTTTCGCGGTAAAATAAGACAATGAATCACGAAAAATATTGCCCTCCAGTGGAATGACCTCAATCGCTTTCATCATCAAAAGATAGCACTAAAATCCCGAGTTATCCACTTGATAATTTAAGAGATTTTGCTATATTTGAGTTGTGCCTGTGGGCGCA
>JBBTTN010000039.1:0-2727 GCA_038064235.1 Patescibacteria group bacterium | reverse complement strand
AATAAATTATTTTTTTCATGATTTAGATCTGGATATTACCCCCAATATAACCTGCGACCTCTAACCATAAATCACAACCGAAAACGAGATGTTCATTGTCGGGATGTTGGATGTAAGCGAGAGGATCAGCGGTCGGATTATGCCCTGCCACAAACTCTGCCCAATCTTGCGCGCATTGATTATCGCCGAAGCAAGGTACCGCCACGCCAATTTGCCAAGTGTCGCTCGGATCGCCAACATCTTGTCGCAAGCGTCCCCGAACTTGAAACTGTTCAGCGGTATTTTCGCGCCAACCTAAGTGAGTGATCGGTCCATGAAAGGAGGCTAATGCTGGGTCATCGTTCTCACCCAAAGTGCCATCGGTAGTCGTTTCACTTTTTGATAAGTAAGGGCAAAGTAACGCCATCAAGCGATAATTAGCTTGATCCGGACAAAGGAAGCGCCCATTTGCTCCCGCCGTCACTTGCTGAAATTCAGGTAAAGTAGATGAAGCATTAACTCGCCGAGCGCATTTGGGTTTTTGGCGGATAAAGTAATACACGCCGTCGTAGCGACCGTCAGCCAGAAAAGTTTGAGACAAACTCACATCAAATTCCTTGGCTAAATCTTCTTGAGGGAACACCGTGCCGAAATCAATTGATTCAATCGGTACCGAAAGGGCGTTATCTATTGAAGCGGTAACATTAATCACATGCGCTTCAAAGGCAGCCACGAGTGGCAACACCACCAAAGTCACACTAAAGGCAACTATTCCGACTAGTAATTTTTTCATACGGGAATTTTAGTTAGAAAAATCAGATAATTACGGGAAAGTGGTAGTGGCGAGGTTAGTAATTGTACAAGTAACATTATCGCCAGAGTTTAAAGTAATCGGAGTTGCCAAATCTGCTGGGCAATTAGTGCCAACAATACTAACAAATTGATAACCGGGTAACTGCGCTTCACCAATGGTTAATGGAACTCCCGCCGTAACACTAGTTGATGACCCAGACAAAACTGGCAAACTATTAACGGTTAAGAGAAAGGCGTTGGGATCAGTGGTTGTTCCCACTCCATCATTATTATCAATAATTTTAGTGATAGTAAGATTTGCCGTCGCTGGAGGCACCACTATTTCACCCTCGTTAACCCCACCAACTTCAACCCACAAATCGCAACCGAAAATTTTGTGTTGATTGGCAATATCTTGAGTAAACTTTGTTGGATCGGCCGAAGGGTTAATGCCCGTCACAAAGCTCGCCCAATCTTGCGCGCAATAACCACCGAAACAAGGCACCGCTAAATCAATCGTCCAATTATCAGTGGTATCATTTCCAGATTTAGAAAGTACGCCATTAGTGTCGGTCCAATCAATCGTGCTTCCGTTAATTGTCCAAGGGGTGTGGAAGGAAGCTAAAGTTTCATCGTTGGCATCTTCTCCCTCTTTGGAAATATATTCACAAAGTGAAGGCAAAACTCCCCAACTCTCACCAGTGGTAAGAGCGCGTGGTTCAGTTCCGCAATCAATGGTATAACCCCCCGGAGCATTAGCATCTACAACGATATGACCAGTGGCGGTGTTAGCAGAATCAAAAGCGGTGCCATTACTGGTAGTGATGGCACACTTTGGCTTTTGGCGAATAAAGTAATTAACTTCATCTACACGAGGCTCATCTATGAACGATTGTGAGAGCGCAACACTAAGAGGTTGATCTAAGTGCTCTTGAGGAAATACCGTACCGAAGTTAATAGAATTGGTATTTACCGAAAGAGCGTTTTCAATTTTGGCAGTAACATTAATCACATGCGCCTCAAAGGCGGAAAACATTGGAATGGCCACCACCACTGCGAGCAGAGTGAGTGAGCCAACTAAAATCTTTTTCATAGAAAACAATTATTATTAAATTTAAATTTTATTAATTTTTAACGAGCAACCAAAAAACAATGTGGCAAAAAAATAATTTCGACCTCGCCAACTGCTATTAATTATAAAACTCTCAAATGAGAGTACAACTAAATTTAGCGTTAGGCACTAGATCAAAAGGACTGTCAAAATAATTCTATAAGACAAGTTAAAGGACATCACTTAAAGGCAAAACGCCCACGTGACGAGCAAAAGAAAGCACCGTATGTCATAAGACGAAACGGTGCTTTCCGGAGGGGAAAGAAGCCAGGCGTTCAACTTCCACCCACTCCCCCATCCGAGCAATCCTAGATAAGAAGTCACACTTTCCAGCGAGGCTGAGCCTTGATGTAAATTCCTCATCATCCTCTTTTTGGTACTCGTTCGCAAAATTCGGTGATCAGGGAAATGAACCCAGCCCAGAAAATCAACCCCGGAAGCGACGGTTTTTAAAAAGATTTTGTTGGGATGCAGGTTAAGTTTTAAGTTTTCCGTGAGAAAATCACCGACTTTGGGTAAAATTCCCATTAACATTTCCTTGTCTTGATTCATAATTAAAAAATCATCAGCGTAGAGCAGATAGTATTTTTGTTTGAGGTTGTGTTTGATAAATTGATCAAGTTCGTTCAAATAAACATTGGCAAAGAGTTGGGAAGTGAGATTGCCAAGCGGGAGACCCACACCAATTTTGGTGGAATAAAAACTGGTAACAACTTCTTTGATTAACTTAAATAAATTATTATCCCAACTGCCAGCGATCGCGTTTATTTGGAATAATCTTAAGAGAATCGTTTGATCAATACTGGCAAAAAACTTTTTGATGTCACATTTAAGCACCCACAAAG
>JBBTTN010000038.1:0-5134 GCA_038064235.1 Patescibacteria group bacterium | reverse complement strand
GATTGCCGGTAGTAGCGTTCAGGTGGAATATGGTCACAACAACGCGCTTCTCCCCGCCGATTATTTAACTTTTTCACTTTGTTTAACAAGAGAAAATTATGGGGGATGTGTTAAAACTTTGCCAATTACCGGTGTTGGTTCGGTTGCCGGCATTGGGGGAGTTGGCACAAAAGAATCCATTACCGTTCCAGCCGATGTTGCTCCCGGCGCTTATTATTTGCGTCTTGAAGGTCGTCGTTCGGGGATACAGGTCAATAGCGCCGCTTGGATTAATCGTTATTCCGAAGCTTATTCAACCGGAGTGATTAATGTATTACCAGCTAACACAATTGTTCAACCGCCACCAGTTAATCCGATTTCGCCACCAAGCGACATCACTTTGCCCGGCACGGTTTGCACCGACCTTCTTACCAATCTTCAAAATGGTTCACAAGATACACCGACTCGAACGGATGTGCGGAAATTGCAAACATTTTTGACTGCAACCCGAGACTTTCATTTTGCGGGGGTGCTTGGTTATTACGGCCGAATCACGGAGAATGCGGTGAAGGCTTTTCAAGGTCGTTATGTTTTATTAAGCGGCACTGGTCATGATACAGCTGGCGTGGTCGGTCCACTCACTCGCGCTAAAATCAAAGACCTCACTTGTCCCAAACCCGATCGACCAGTCGATGATCATTCGGTAATCAACCCACCGCCTGTTAATCCCACTACCCGCAGATTAAATGTGATTGTCGCCGGTACGGCGGCTAATCTCGGAATTGTCCAGTCTTCTCCTGTCGGCATTAGTTGCGGGACTGATTGTATTGAAAATTACAATTCGCAAACTGGTACAGTAACTCTTACCCACAATATTCCTGTCGGTGTTACTTTTGTTGGCTGGAGCGGTTGCGCTAGTATGACTGGCAATAACTGCAATATATTGATGGATGGAAACAAAACTGTGACCGCGACTTTTAATACCATTTCCACTGTCACCCGCACTATTTCCGGCACGCTCGGCGCTATTGGCGCCACCGTTGCGATTACCGGTGGTGGAAGTTGCTCGGTTACCGGAAGCAGTTACACTTACACTTGTGTCGGTATTCCTAACGGAGCTAGCGTTGTTATTACGCCAAGCAAAACTGGTGGCGCCTTTACTCCCCCCGCCAGAACTTACTCTTCGGTTGTTTCCAGTGTTTCAAATCTTAACTTTACCTTTACGGCCAACACTGTTACTCCACCACCGCTCACTACGCGTCCCACCCAAATTTTAATCAGGCAAAGCAATAATTCTAGTGTTGGTGGCGCCACCGTGAGAGTGACTGACGCCGGCGCTACGGTCTTCAGCACCGCCACCGCCAGCTCTGGTTTAACGCCAACTTACAATCTTGAGTTAAATAAAAATTACGGCATTCAGGTTTCCGCCAATGGTTTCCAATCCAACAGTGGCAATTTTTCCGTTCCCTCAGGTGCCACTCTTCACACTTATTCTTTGGTTTTAACTCACACTTCAACAACTAATCAACCCGCCAATCCCACCACTTACCTTCTCTCGGTCTCTAAAAATGGCACTGGCTTAGGTACGGTTACCGGCGGTGTAAGTTGTGGCACAAGTTGTTCTCACTCATATAATTCCGGTAGCCCCGTAACCCTTACCGCCACACCGTTTACCGGCTCCACCTTCGCTGGCTGGAGTGGTTGTAATAGTACCAGCGGTACTACTTGCACCGTGATGATGGATGGCGTTAAATCAGTTACCTCCACATTTAACACTGTGTCTGCACCTCCGCCGGCACCTACCCCTACTGGAACTTTAACAGTCTCTAAAGCTGGCGCCGGTTTTGGCACGGTTACCTCCTCACTTTCGGGTATTGATTGTGGTTCAACTTGCGCTTATAATTTCAATCTTAACTCCACCATAACTCTTACCGCCACTCCCGCCTCGGGTTCAAGTTTTGGTAATTGGCCAAGCGGTTGCACTAGTACTAACGGCAATGTGTGCACGGTCACAATGAATGCGACTAAGACAGTTGCAGTAACATTTGTCAGTAACACTGCCTCTACTCAACCAATAGGTGTTCGCGCTGTCATTAAAAGCAATGCCACAAATGTTGCGATTTCTGGGGCGAGTGTTTCAGTATTAATCAACGGAACAACTTATAACTTAGGATTAACCGATGCTTCTGGTTATTCACCACTAAGTCCTAGCGTGGCCATGCCTAGCCAACCAGTCACTTTCACTGTTTCCAAATCTGGTTATAGTACCCAAACTTTCACCGTTAGCGTGCCCGCTAATCCCAGCGGTAGTATTTGGGCCACCACTCTTAAAATATAGCGTTTGACACGCTGAATTAGTTCTGCTAGCATTTGCGCTTCATGCCACGATCACTTATCGGGACCATCTTTTACCGCCCCCGAACCTAAAAAGTCTCTAGAACTGTTTTACAAAAAAATTCCCCGGTTTGCCTTAACTACTTTGGCAAACGCGGGGGATTTTGCGGTGGCGATTACTAGTTAGAAGCCACCGCTTGCTGCAGAGGCGGCAAAGGCATTGGTAAGGGCGCGGTTATAATCAACCTTTGCCCAGTAACCGAGACCAATCACCACCACCGCAACAACCACCAACTTCAATTTTTTCTGGCGAGTCCACTTTTTCTTCATGGCTCACCTCCTTTCTTTCTAGCTCCTATGTTATCATAAAAGAATGAAAAAAGCAAGCTTATTTAGTCTGGTCTTAATTATTAGTTTATTTATTATTTCAACACCATCGGTGTCGGCTGCACCAACTTGTCCGGCGGGTTATTTTGAGCAGGGCGAGTTTTGTTGTTACGATGACATTAATTTTGAAAAACCAGGTAACGCTGGCGGTAGAAAATTTTGCCAGCCCCAAATTACCGGTTGTCAAAGTATTGGTAGACAATTTTGTTCGGCTGGCAGTAAAAACTCTTGTTGCCAAGCTGGTGACACTTGCGGTCTAGGAACGGCATTCCTTTTGTTTGAGGTGGCGGTGTGCGTGCCACCACAAGTTTCAGCCTGCGACTCAAAGTTTCCGGGTTATATCGGTAAAACTAAAGATGACAAAAATGTTTGTTGCCAAAATAATCAAGAGCCGTCGCCAATTACGGTAGGCACAAATTATCCGGTTTGTCAGCCAAAAACGGCGCAAACTTGCGCGGTTGGGGAACAATTTACTCAAGGCACTGGCGCTTACAGAAATGAAAAGCGTTGTTGCCCGGCTGGCACCAATCCCTCGCTTCATCTTAATGGGATGCCTTTCTGTGCTTTTTCCAGCGCTGGTGATTCTATTGCAACTGAACCATTGGGTGTTATTCAAAATGGTGATTTTTGTGTAGCGGGAAGTAAGGTGGAAAAAGTTGGCGCCGATGCGCTTGCCAAAGAATATCTTTGCAAAAAAAATCCCGGCAAAACTACGCTTGAGATGGAAAACAGCAATGGTCGGATTTGTTTGGGCAACAGATTTAAGCCAGAGCAGTTGATGGGGGAAAATTTATTTGCCGATTTTAATAAGGATTTAAAAACTATTATCTTTGTGCCCGGGGGCGGGGAACAGTCGCCAAATCAAATCAGGAAAATTTATGAATTGTATCGTGATAAATTTAATATCATTTATTTTCCGTACGACAGCACTAAAAAAACTGAAGTGGCGGCTAATGGTTTAAATGTTTTAGTCAAATCGCTTTTAAACCGAGACGCCGATCAAGAATTTAAAATTGTGGCTCACAGCCTCGGGCATTTAGTGGCGCGGTTGGCGGTGCATTTGGCTAATGGTGAAACGCCATCCGGCACCACCGCGATTAGAGATGATAAGGTAGCAGACGCTTATCGCCGGTCAGAATTTTTTTCAGTTTCCGGAATTATTGGTGGCGACCATTATGCTTTAAACACCCCGCCGTTGCCGGCTTCGTGGTTCCGTTATGTGGAACTCAATCCCTCAAATTCATTTCAAGCCTGGTTATTTAGTGCGAGCAATACCCAAAAATTTAAGACTGAAGTTAAAAGTTACAAGAGTTATGATTCCAGAGGCGATTCACATTTGATTGATTTAGACAGTTGCAGTACGACCGGTTCCAATCAAATCAGAACTTGGTGCGCTAATTACCAGCGCGGGATTTCCGCCGACCATCTTAAATTTAATTTGATTGACAAAAACATTGATCTCGCCAATCATCCCGGCTTTACTAATGAAGAAGCCCAAGCGATGATGAGAGGTTTGGCGATTGGTTGGGGCAAAGTAGACCAAAATTTTTGCCAAAACCGGCGAATGATTTACACTTTTTCTAGCTCGCCGTTTAAGGCGGATAATTCCGGGCACTTGGCTTTGCTCTCTCATCCCAAGGTGGTTTCCGATATTGGTCTTGATAGCGGTCCGCGGATTTTAATCACAAATCCAGCGCAAGATAATGCTAGAATTGGCGGTTCTTTTCCCCTCTCAGCTTCGTTTACCGCTTTAATTGGTTCTTTTATTAAAGAAGTAAAAATTTACATTGATAATGTTCTTCAGTGGACTAGCCCTCCCCGTCCCGCTTCACCTTTGACGCGCAATCTTTCTACTTGGTTATTTACTCCGGGTTCGCATGCGATTAGATTTGAAACGGTGGATAATCGTGGTGAATTAGCTAGCGCTGAAAGGCGAGTTGATATCATTGCTGATACGACCAAACCGGTGGTGGAAATTTATAATCGAAGCCCGGGTGAAATTTCATCATCTGAATGGAATGCCGGGCGCGCGCTTATTCAAGCTCGAGCGAGCGATGAATCGGGCATCGGTAAGTTTGAACTCTATGTTAATAATAGATTTTTTTATGCTTGTCCAATTACTTCGAACAATACTCTCGCTCTTGATATCCCAAAAAATATTTACTGTGAAAAATATCTCTCACTTGCTCCGGTAATTGATAATGATGAAACCATAAAAGTGAACGCCGTTGCCTACGACCGCAAATTTCCTTACCCTAATAGTAATAATTTTAATTGGGAATTTTTCTCTTGGGGTAAAGATCCCTCCAATGAGGGGAAAATTGTCTTACCACCACCATCAAATCCCACCACGCGCTCCACCCAAATTTTGGTGAGAAATCAAAATAATAATTCCAGTGTTGGTGGCGCTTCCGTGAGAGTAACCGACGCCGGC
>JBBTTN010000037.1:0-1750 GCA_038064235.1 Patescibacteria group bacterium | reverse complement strand
TACGCCGGAGTCAAAGGTTCCGAGGATTTCAGATCTGAATTGCGAGAGAACACCCGGCGGCCATCGCACCACTCGCTCGGATCCCCGACGGAGCCCGCGCTGACGTCCCAGCCGCCGCCGCACCAGCCGACGTCGACCGCGCGACGCACACCAGCAAGGTCTCGGACATAGAAGATGTTCGCCCAACCATTGTTGAGCAGTACACCATCTTCGCCGTTCCCCTGCTTGGCCATGAGAGAGAACATCTCAGACAGGGTGGTTTCGGCTTTTACTTCACCACCGAGTTCAGTGATAATCGGACCGTCCACAGAATACCGCCGCAACTTGTGGTGTCGAAGCATCTGTTCGCCGATCGGATCTTCAACCTTGCCCTCATCCGCCAGAAACCAGGCATCGAAATTACTGCACGTGCCACTGATCTTGACCTTCGCCTTTCTGTTTGTACCAACCACAAATTTCTCTTTGGCAACAAACTTCGAGGTGGTGGCCGGAGCAGCAACCGTCCCGACCAATTCGAGCAGCGACGCAGACGGTGACGGTTTATCAGGTTTCGTTTTCGTAGCATGATCTTCACTGACGGGTTTTGTCTTCAGGCACGCGGTAACCTGCTTTGCCCAAACTTCTCCCTCGTCACCACCGAGTTTATGGACGACATCCTTCACCAAACCAAGCCTTTTCCCCGGCATGGCTACCAAAGCCCGAACAACGGGCCCGAGCATGTCTTGTGACATGGTCTTCTCCTGTAAAACACCTGTTTTCGAGCCCCAGACTAGCGTCTGGAACAACTCGAAAATCTACCTAGAGCTTACACTATTGTGGAAGAAAAGTCAATAGGAAGTGAAAAATATGGCTAAAAATAAGGAGCCTTTTATATCATAAAAAAAAGAAAGCACCGCTCACCCTAAGGCGAAACGGTGCTTTCCGGAGGGGAAAGAAGCCAAACTATGAAACTACCCTAAGGTAATTTGCGATGCTTCAACTCCGGAAATGGAGGAGCTATCTGCTAAATATTATAGCAAAGCCAAACCACTAAGCACCTGTGGAAAACTATTCGGTTGATAATTCCGCTGATTTTTGACTTTGCGACTCCACTAAATTTTTAACTTGGTTGGCGCTTTCAATAACGCTCGTTTGTTCTTTAACCGGTTTTAATAAATCAAGACTATACCAAAGCATTAAAATAATAATCGCGAAGGTGATAAGTAAACCAAAGAGCCCAAAGCCTTGTTTGTGATTCATATTTTTATTTTAGCACACCCATAAAATATTCACATTAAATCTTTATCCCAAGTATCCGCGATAGCATTTAGTTGGAAGAAAGATTTTAATTATTTTGGCTCATACTCAAGATAATTTTAGTAATTCTGGGTAAAGAGAGCGGACCGCTTCAATAAGTTTCTGTTTCGCTTCGGCTAACGGCAGACGAATAAGCGCACCCGCGGCCGCCTTGTGCCCCCCGCCACCGAGCGCTTCCGCAATTTTTGATAAATCATATTTACTGGCATCGCGCGTGCGGAGACTAACTTTTACAATTTCCGGTTCACTTTCAGTAAGCACTGCCCCAATATCCCAACCAACCACCGCCTTCAACTTGTTGGCGGAAAAAGAATTTTCTGATTCCCCTTCTTTTAATAAATTACTCGCTTTCAAATCTCCGTAATTAAGTAGTGACATCGCAAGACCGCCCACCACTTCAATTTTTGAAAGTGCCAGCGCTTCAAACTTTAAAGCATCTGGGGTTAAATTATTT
>JBBTTN010000036.1:0-3390 GCA_038064235.1 Patescibacteria group bacterium | reverse complement strand
GGCACTCCAGCGCGATTAAAATCCACCAAACTTGAATCGCCAGAATGAATTGAGCTCGCCGTATCCTCTTCCAAATGCACGCGGGTAATCGCTACGCCATTAAGCGCGCCACCAGTCACCAACGGATGTTCATACTGACTAATTTGATAACCTTTGGGAATGTCGGGATAAAAATAATTTTTGCGATCAAACTCGGTAAAATCAGAAATTTCTCCCTCGAGAGACACACCCACTCGCAACACTTGCCTCACCGCTTCTTTATTAATCGTGGGCAAAGTGCCCGGATGCGCCAAACAAATCGGGCAAATGTTCACATTCGGCCTCGTCTCGTCTGGATCATTCGCCGAATTACAAAACATTTTTGTTTTGGTCTTCAACTCCGCGTGAATTTCCAACCCCACTGTTAGTTTGTATTCAGATTCTTTTTGATTACTTGACATGATTTTAAGTATGTATATACTAGCAGTGTATCCCTATGGAAAGTCCCCTACAAGGTTCCGTCCTTGTGGGGTCCTTTTCTTTTATACTCGACTTTAGTTCTTAAATCCTCAACAAAAGAAATGTCCTTCCCTGCCATTTGAAACAATAGGCTCGAACAACTCTGATGAGCCGGGGCTAAAACCTTCAGAAGTTTACCATTATTTTTTAGGTATTTAACCAAACAATAAAAATCACCATCGCCACTTACAATCAGTGCCTTTTCAAAATTTGGCAAGTCAATCATCGTCTGTAGAACTAATTCAGCATCACAATTTCCTTTTATTTTTCCATCTTTTGATTCTAAAACTGGCTTGAAAACTATGATAAACCCTGCAGATTGTAAAAAATTATAAAATTGTTGATAGTCAGGCAAAAAACCAACAAAAATGTAAGCCCTTGTTATTGAATACTTTTCTTTTAAATAAACTCTAAATCTTTTATAATCTACTTTCCAACCAATTGATTTGAGTGAAAAATACAAATTCTGTCCATCAATAAAAGCGTAATTGTTTGTCATCTATTTAGTGAATTTGAAGGTGGACGCGACACTATCTAACAAACCACTCGGGGGAATTTGTCCACCGA
This sequence comes from Patescibacteria group bacterium, assembly GCA_038064235.1. Classification (GTDB taxonomy): domain Bacteria; phylum Patescibacteriota; class Minisyncoccia; order Phycocordibacterales; family JACOZG01; genus JBBTTN01. Next base: position 2,325 of record JBBTTN010000036.1, on the reverse strand, counting down.
AATTAAAACCATATCTGATTAGTACATCTGGATTTCCAAATTCACTTCCAAAAACATAACGTTCGGTCTCGAAAAAATCACTGGAGCGTCGAGATTCTACCGCTCTAAAATTGTCAGGTAATAATAACCCATCGAAAACAAATTCTATCGGGGGGGCTCCGGCATCTATATTTTTTTGTCTGTACGCAATAGCTCTCTCTTGAGATTCCTTAGCCCGTAACGCAAAATACTCAACTAAAGATTGATAATCCGGATAGTCGGCCATCATTTTGGGGGAAACCACCACATTAAAAGTAAAATCATATTCATTGTCGAATAAACAAACACTGACTTCCCCATCGCTCAAGTTACGTTCACTCTCCCCATCTTCTAGACAAGGTTGCCAAGAATTGGGGTGGTTAAACTCAAATCCATATTCCTCATTTCGATAAGTCTGCCAACCAGAGGTTTCAGAACTTTGATTTTGCTTATAAAAATAAAAACCACCGCTAATTAATAAAATTACTACAATAGCAATAATAAGCTTTTTCATAACTTGACTATAGCATGTATCTGACCTCCTCCTCAAGTCCGATTCCAAATTTTTGTTTGACTAATTTTTTGAGTTTTTTGGCGAGGGTGCGCACATCGGCGTAAGTGGCGTGACCTTCGTTAATGATTAAATTGCCGTGGAAATTTGCCACCACCGCCTCGCCTACCCGCATCCCTTTCGCTCCCACTGCTTCCAGCAAATAACCAGCCGGAATTTTACCATCCCTGATTTTACTCTGGTCAATTTTTTTAAGTGCAGTTTTTGAAATTTTATTGACCAAAACATTTTTGAAATAACTCCCCGGCGATTTTAAATCCGGCGCATATTTGGCGTTTCTGATTTTGATAATTTCCCGAGATTTTTTTGTTAATTCTTTTTTGTTGCCTTTTTCTAAATTAAATTCCGCCCTCAACACCAACCAACCCTTATCTTTTATTAAACTATGGCGGTATGCAAAACCAGCTTGTTTTTTTGAAATCCAAACCCTCCCCTTTGGGGAGGGCAGGGTGGGGTTAAAAATTTCCACCTTTTCAATATGATCAGAAATCGCTTGACCGTAAGCACCAGCATTACCCACAATCGCTCCGCCCACCGTGCCCGGAATGCCTGAAAGCGCTTCCAGCCCGGCGAGATTATTATCAATCGCAAAACGAATTAACCTTGACAAGGTCAAACCAGCATCGCATGTCAAGGTTGCACCTTGACATGCGATGCTGGCCCGAGGATTTATGTAATGAATCAAAAGTCCCGGATAAGTTTCGTCAGAAAAAACGAGATTACTCCCACCAGACATAAGGAGGTAGGGGATGCCGGAGGCCTTAGCTTCATTAGCTGCGTTAGCTAACTCCTCCGGCGTTGAAACCCGGAGATACCAACGCACTTTACCGCCCACACCAAAACTCGTGAACGGTTTAATGTCCACATTTGATTTAACTTTTGGAAAAAGCTTTTCTACTTTATTCACTCTATAAGTATAGCGAATTTTTATTGCGAGAGAACGCGGTAATAGTAAGTGGTGTTGGCGGTGAGACCGGTAATCGTTACCGCATGTTCAGTAACTTTAGTGGAATCATCTTGCGAGACGCTAGAGTGAGCATAACCAAAATTAGGGAACGAAGCCGAAGAGATTGAAGGGTGAGAAGTCGTGTCGTAAATCACTCGACTGTTCGCGTTACGATCAGTCGTCCAGCGCACAATCGCCGTAGTCTCCGTCACATCCGTCACGCGAATATTGGAAATTACCGGTTTAGTGCTTCCGCCACCACCGCCTCCGCCAGCAGTATTAATTGAGACGGTAACAGTTGCGGTTTTAGTCGCCCCAACAAAATCGGTAACTGTTAGAGTAGCAGTTTTAGAACCAGCCGACGCGTAACTATGCGACACCGTTTGCCCCGCCGTATTCGGAGTGCTATCACCAAAGTTCCAAACAAAAGTGTAAGGCGCGGTGCCACCAGTTGCTGAACCGACAAAATTAATGGACTCATTAATATCGAAGCTAGAATTATTTGCAGGTGAAGTAATGCTGGCGTCAAAAGCAGAAGAAACTGTATTGATTGTTAAATTAAGATTAAGAATTTTTTGCGCATCATTTAGGTCAGACACTCTCACACTTACCGCCTTAGAGCCAGCTTGGGAATAAGAATGAGAAACACTTTGACCGGCAGTATCCGGCGTGCCATCACCAAAGTTCCAGACATAAGTATAAGGCGCGGTGCCACCTGAAACAGAAACCGCAAAATCAATATTTTGCCCCACTTCAAAAATGGTAGCAGTGGGTGAATTAATAGTAGCAT
>JBBTTN010000035.1:0-7407 GCA_038064235.1 Patescibacteria group bacterium | reverse complement strand
AAGATTGGTTTTCTCCAGTCATTAATTTAGATAAAGTTTTTGATGTGTCAATTATTATTCACCCCATAGACACCGGCATTGCGCTTCGTCAATTGGAAAAAAAGGTGGCGGAAGTGCAAAGTCAAATCAGTTTAAAGGAGGAAAAGGGTTTGGTGCGCGATCCGGTGTTGGATATCGCTTATGAAGATATTGAAACTTTGCGCGATAGCCTCCAACAAGCGCGCGAAAAGATTTTTGATGTTGGTCTTTATCTCACGGTTTACGGCGAAACGGAAGATGAAATCAATAAAATTGAAAGTGAAATAAAAACTATTTTGGACGCCAAATTGGTTTACATTAAACCGGCGCTCTTTCAACAGGCGGAGGGTTTCAAAAGTGTTTTGCCCGTCGCCACCGATTTGTTGGCGGTTAATTACAAACTTAATTCCACCCCCCTTTCCTCGCTCTTTCCGTTTGTTTCCTTTGACCTCACTTCCAACAAAGGCATTCTTTACGGCATCAATCGTCACAATTCCAGCCTCGTGCTGTTTGATCGCTTCTCGCTGGAAAATTATAACTCGGTGGTTTTTGCTAAATCCGGTTCCGGTAAATCTTACGCCACTAAATTGGAAATTTTGCGCAGTTTAATGTTTGACGCCGATGTGATTGTGATTGACCCCGAGCGCGAGTATGAGTTTTTGGCCGATGCGGTGGGCGGGCGTTATTTTAATATCTCACTGACTTCCGAGCACCATATCAATCCGTTTGACTTGCCTTACCCGCGCGACGATGAATCGCCAGCGGATGTGCTTCGGGGCAATATCATTAACTTGGTGGGACTCTTTCGGATTATGCTTGGCGGTTTAACAGCCGAAGAAGATTCCGTAATGGATAGCGCCATCACTGAAACTTACGCCTTAAAAGATATCACGCCCGACACGGATTTTTCCGGCAAACCGGCGCCGTTATTATCCGACTTGGAGATGGTGTTGGCGGGGATGGAAGGGGGCGAGTCGCTAGCGCAGAGAATGCTTAAATACACGCAAGGCACTTGGGCGGGCTTTCTTAATCAACCCACCAATGTGGATATCAATAAAAAATTTGTGGTTTTTTCGGTGCGTGATATGGAAGATGAGCTTAAGCCGGTGGCGATGTATATTGTGATGCACAACATTTGGAACACGATTCGGCGGAATTTGAAAAAACGCCTCTTGGTGGTGGATGAGGCGTGGTGGATGATGAAGTCTAAAGACACGGCGTCGTTTCTTTTTTCGTTAGTGAAAAGGGGTCGTAAATATTTCCTTGGCGTTGCCACCATTACGCAAGATGTGGGCGATTTCTTGAAAAGCGATTACGGTTTGCCAATTATCACCAACTCTTCAATTCAACTTTTACTCAAACAATCACCGGCGTCAATTGATTTAGTGCAAAAAACTTTTCAACTCACTAATGAAGAAAAGTTTTTACTGTTGGAGTCCAGTGTGGGCGAGGGGATTTTCTTTGCTGGTTTAAAGCATGTTGCCATGAAAATTATTGCCTCTTACACCGAGGACCAAATTATCACCAGCGACCCGTCACAACTACTTTCCATCAAAAAAGCCAAGGAGGAGCTTGCGGCGGCGGCGCTTTAAAAATAAATGGAAGAAAAAAAATATCGCATTAGTTGGATAATTGGGGGGATAATGATTGTGGTTGCTTTTATTTATGACGCCACCCAAGCGGGGATTGAGTTTTCAATGTTTGGTTTTGGTTTTACGGTTAATTGGATTATAAGTGTGTGGGCGTGGCTAACTTTTTACACTTGGTTTAAAATATATGGAGTAAGCTTCCTTAATCCGCGCCGTGGCGCCGTTTTGAATGTTGGTTTTTTACTGGAAATCTTCCCTTGGTTGGCAGTAATTCCCTCATGGACGCTAACGGTGCTATTATTAGTGTTAAGTGTTAGGGCGGAAGATTTTGTTAAACAAGTCGCGCCGGCCATAACTGCGGTCGCCAAAACAATTGGCAAGGTGGCATAAAATAAATGATGAATCCCGTTACAAATTTAACACAATCCCTATATTACTTATTAATAATAATTTATAATTTGTAACGGGATGAAAATATTTTTAATAATTTCAGGATTAATAATCGCCAATTCAGCGCATGCGCTCGCCGACTTTGATATTTTATGGGAAGCCGACACTTACACTCCACCCTTTTATCAAGGCGCCGCCTTGCCGAGTAAGGGGAGTACGGTAAAATTAATCGCCATTCCCAATCTTTATTATGGTGGTAAGTTGTTGGCGCCAGAAAAAGTTAATTACCGTTGGGAAAAAAACGGCAACTTTTTAGACACCGCCTCGGGGGTGGGCAAACAAACTTTAATTTTTACCGCAGAAGCGGAAAATAATATCAGAGTTACTGCCTCAACCCCAAATAATTTAACCAAAGTTACTAAAACTATTAATCTCAAAGCGGTGGAGCCAAAAATAAATTTTTATCCGATTAATGAAGCGAATGAAGCTAATTTTAAGCAAACCATTAAAAGTCCATTGACCCTGACTTATAAAGAATTCCCCCTTAAAGCCGTGCCTTATTACTTGGCTGGGGGAAATGACGCTTTACCTTTTTATCGTTGGTTTTATGATGGGCAACCAATTGCCACCGACCCGATTGAGCCCAGTGTTAAAATTTTGTCACCACCGCAAATTGTGACTAGGGAAAATCAAACGGTGATTAAAGTTGAAGTGGGAACTTATCAAACGCCAGTAAAAGCCGTAAAAGATTTAATTGTTAAATTTTAATTATGCCAACTCCTTGTGTTGTTAATGAGACTAATAAAATTTGCTTACTTGAGCCAGGGGTGGTTACAACTGGCGCCGACGGCAAACCACCCCAAGAATTTGAGAGTTACGCCAAGGTGGTTTATGACCGAGTTTTGGGTTTTATAATTATTGTGGCGATATTGATGATTGTTTTTGCGGGGGTGCAATATGCGGCTAGCGCGGCACCGGGCGCCAAAGCGAACGCCAAAGAACGCGGTTGGAGCGCGATTTGGGGGTTGGTTTTAGCTTTGGTTTCTTACTTAATTCTTTACATCATCAATCCTGACCTATTAACTTTTAATATCTTTCATAAATAATTATGCGAACTTTTCTTAAAATAATAATTTTTCTGTTAGTTTTAATTTTAATTGGCTTTGCGGTTTATGTCGCTTTTTTTCAAAACAAAAACCCCAGTGGAGAAAATAATAATATTACTCCCATTGGGAGCGTAAGTAATTCAAACGGTTTACCGATTGCCGACCAACAAGTTTTTACCCCCAGAGCCACGACCACTTTAGTCACCCCAGAAGAAAATTTCCAACCCGCCAATTCTTTAATTAGTGAGTTAGGTGCCAACGAGATTTCCACCAGCCAAATGATCGCGCCACTACTTATTGAGCCGGCCGTTGTTGGCACCAGTACCGCCAGTACCACTGAACCTTATTTAATTTACTTAGGTCAAAATAAAAACGGGATTTACAAAAAAACCTTGGGTAATTCCGAGCCGGAAAAAATTGCCGAGCTGGAAACCGTTAAAATAAAAAAGGTGGTTTGGGCGTTAGATAAACAAGACTTCAAATTATTTACGTTAGCGATTGACGGCAAAACTAATCTCATAAAAATGGTAACTTGGCCGGAGGCCACCACCACTTTGCCCAACGGAAATATTTACGACTTAGCGGTTTCGCCCAACCAAAAACAATTATTTTATTTGGAAGAAAAGGTGGGTGAGACTTTTGGTTATCTTACTGATTTAGAGTTTAAGAAAAAAGAATTAGTGTTTACTTCACCTTTTACTTCGTGGCACGTGAATTGGTTTACTCCAGGCGCCATCGCCTTTGCAGGCAAAGCCTCTAACCAAGCGCTTGGTCTAGTTTACTTTTTAGATTTAAAAACTAAAAAACTAACCCGGGTGTTGGGCGATCGTTTGGGACTTTCTGTTTTGCCAAGTCTTGGTGGTACCCATCTCGCGCTCTCGCAAACAGAAGGACGTCAAACCAGATTAAGTTTTTATGACTTGAAAAAAAGCGAGGTGGTTGGCCCGACTCTAAACACTTTAGCGGAAAAATGCGTTTGGGCTGATAACGAAATTATTTATTGCGCCGTGCCAAAAACTTTGCCAGCGGGAGATTATCCTGATAGTTGGTATCGGGGCGAAATAAATTTTGCTGATGAAATTTGGCGTGCGAATATTACCACGGGAGAAACTAAACGAATTAGCGTCGCCAATAATCTTACTGACCTTTCCGAAAATAATTTTGACGCGGAAAATTTATTCTTGAACCAAGAAGCCACTACCCTCTTTTTACTCAATCGGCTTAATTCACGCTTAATGGCTTTTGATTTGAAGGAGACTCTATAAAATAATACTTCTTAATTAACTCGTGGCCGACAGAAAATAAATTGCTCGTCACCCAATAAATCGTCACGGCGCTGGGTAAACCCAAAGAAACAAAAATAATAAACACCGGCATAATATAACGCATTTGCCAACCCATCATTGATTTAAAATCTTCGCCAAAGTTGGCTTCACTATTAATTTTTTTAGCGGGTGTGGGTTGATAAGGCATTGATAAACTTATTTGAATAAATTGGGTTAAACCCACCATTAACGCTAAAGGGTAACTCTTAACCGCCAAATCAATCACCCCAAAAAGCTGGGTGTTGAGGACAGTTGGCGCCTTCACAAAAGAGTAAAGTAAGTCGGGATGAAGATTAATACTGTCTTTAAAAACATAAAAAAGCGCGAGGAGTACGGGCAATTGAATAAACATAATAATCACTCCGGAAAAAGGATTGATTTTATATTTTTTATAAAGCGCCATAGTTTGGCGCGCTTGTTCCTCACGCTCGCCTTTATATTTTTCTTTAATAATTTTTAATTCCGGCTCCACCGCCTTCATCGCTTGTTGCGTTCGCCACATTTGATGATAAAGCGGGAGGAGAATTAGTTTAATAATTAAAGTCAGCGCAATAATTGCCAAACCAATACTGTGACCGGGAATAATGTCACTTAAATAAATTAAGGCGTTGTAAAGAGGGGTGGATAAATAAGTTTTAAACATAATTTTGGTGTTTTAAATCAGCCATAATTAAACTTTTAAGCTCAGTAAATGATAGTTGACTGGCGCCGGGGTGGTAAATTATCACTAATTCACGAGTTTGAGGTTTTAATTGGGGCTTTAACTCGCGGAAGATATGGCGCGTCCGTCTTTTAAGTAAATTACGCTGGACTGCGAGGGGGGCAACCTTTTTTGACACCACAATTACTAAAAAAACCTTACTTATTTGTTGTTTGGTGGGGTTTTTAACCGCCAACGGCTTACCTTTTTTAATTAAAAAAGGGGCGGACATCAATCAAATTAAACCGCTAATCGCGCGCGCCCTTTGCGTCGACGCGCCGTAATCACTCGTCGGCCGTTCGGTGTTCTTTTTCGGACTAAAAAGCCGTGGGTTTTTGCTCTTTTTCGTTTTTTGGGTTGATATGTTTGCGACATCTAGTAAGTCTATAGTAAGATGAGAAAGAATTCAATATCTAATATTTATGGTTGATAATAAAAAACTTTGGGAACAAGCATTAGTGGAAATTGAAACTAATGTTTCGCAGGCTAATTTTGGCACTTGGTTTAAAAACACCAATATTGTCAATCAAGACGCTGGAGTAATTCATTTGGGGGTGCCAAACGCTTTCGTGCGCGACTGGCTATTAAACAAATATCATAAATTTATTTTAAAATCACTGCGCAATATCCATCAAGAAATCCGCGGAGTGGAATATATTATTATTAAAAATGACGATAAGGCCAAACCGCCACGAGAAGATTTTTACAACAAACCCCAACTGGGCGACCAACTGGGTTTAAACGAGCTCTATATTAACCGTGAAGATAATTTGAACCCAAAATATTTGTTGGACGGCTTTGTGGTTGGCCAATTTAATGAATTGGCGCACGCCGCCGCCCAGTCGGTAATTAAAAGCCCGGGGACTAATTACAATCCCTTATTTATTTATGGTGGCACCGGCCTCGGCAAAACCCATATCATCCAAAGTATCGGCAACCATATCAAAAAAAACAATATAAATAAAAAAATTTATTATGTCCCGTCGGAAAAATTTACGGTGGACTATGTCAACTCTATGCAAAACAACAAAGGGATTGCGTTTAAAGAAAAGTATCGCAAGTATGATGTTTTGATTATGGATGATGTTCAGTTTTTATCAAATAAAGAACGCACTCAAGAAGAATTGTTTCATTTGTTTAATCATTATTATGAAAATAACAAACAAATTGTTTTTTCCTCCGATAAACCACCAAAGCACATTCCTAATTTAGAAGAGCGTTTGCGGTCGCGGTTTGAAGGGGGGATGATGGCGTTCATCGCCAAACCAGATTATGAAGCCCGGTTGGCGATTTTGCGCGCCAAAGCCAAAACCTCAAACTTTACTCCCTCAAACGAAACGATTGAGTATTTGGCTTTGAATATTGAAGAAAATATTCGCGAGCTTGAGGGGGTGTTAAATTCCATTATTTGCCAGTGTTACTTTAAAAAGCGCAACTTATCCCTTATGGAAGTGAAGTCTTTAATAAAAAACAATATCAAACCTAAAAAAGCGGTGTCAATTAAAAATGTCACCGCGGTGGTGGCGGAGTTTTATAATATTGATGAAAAAACTTTATATGAAAAAACTCGCCGAAAAGAAGTGGTTAAGCCCCGCCAAATAGTCATGTATATTTTACGAGAGGATTTTAACACTTCTTACCCATATATTGGGCAAAAATTAGGGGGTCGCGACCACACTACAGTTATTTATGCTTGTGATAAAATCAAAGAAGACCTTAAAAAAAATGAGGTTCTTACTCACGACCTAGAGCAAATTCGTCTCTTACTCTATAATGAGTAGGGGATAACCTGTTGATAAGTTGATTATAGATTGGGGGATTATTTTAGGGGGATTTTCAATCTTAATTTAATCCCCAGGTTTACTTTAAAAAAATTGGTTTTTAATCATATTTTAAAAGGTGAAAAAGTTATCCCCAATATCCACAGGACTAATAATAAAAAACTTTACTTAAAAAAAAATAAATTAATTACTTAACACAAATACAAAATGAAATTTTCACTTAAAAAAGATAATTTGGGGTATTTAGTTGGGTTGGCGGAACGAGTTACGGGGAAAAACCTCTCCCTCCCTGTTTTGAGCGCGATTCTCCTTGAAACTACCGACAAAAAACTTATTATTAAGGCGACCAATCTTGAGGTGGGTTTGGAAATTGAAACCCCACTTATTTCAAGCGAGCCCGGACGAGTGGCGATTACTGGTTCAGTCCTTGGTAATTTTTTAGGAAACTTAAGTGGAGGGGAGAAGATTGAAGCGAGTGAGGAAAATGGAAATTTAATC
>JBBTTN010000034.1:0-9974 GCA_038064235.1 Patescibacteria group bacterium | reverse complement strand
TGATGCAATTGTCATTTATATCCTTAATTTTGAGGAGATGTTGAACAGGCTCTTAAGGAACCTTCGAATGTGAGCAGTCTTCATCATAAATGGGTCACCGCCAGTTATGAGAACATTGTTAATTGATGTATGGTTTCTTACAAAATTAAGTCCAGCATCAATATTCCGAAGTATTTCCTCCCCTTTAATATCTGGATCAAAAAGTCGCTTTCTAAAACAAAACCGACAGTAAGAAAAACATGCAGGAACTGGTAGAAGTAACGCTGTACTAGGGTACTTCATTTGAATACCATCATCATGAGTATTTTCTGCTTCACCACCTACATCTAGATAACCTTGAATATCTTTCTCTTGTAACGAAGGTACCACAATCTTCATGAGTGGATCATTCTGAGCTCTCCAATTAATTAACTGTGCATAATAAGGAGTAATTGAAAATGGAAAGCTATGATGAATTTTCTCAATTTCTGATAAATCCTTTTTACTTATCACACCGAGCGTGACCAAATCTGATGGTTTTCTAATACTATTCTGTAACTCTACTTGCCACTGTAACATTGCCATGACCATTTCCTTCTAAATAACAAAGACCTGATATCAAAATGCACTTTCCCAAGATTATAACTAAAAATTTAAAAGTCAATTTTTTGATTATTTATTTCTATCTTACCATCAAACCAACCAGATGAAAAACTGATGAATTTTACTAATTCTATCAATAATAAATTAACTAAACCAAGAACAAAAATTAATAAAACCTCCATCAAAGAAAGTGGCACCAGTGAAAGAATTTTACTTAAACCCGGAATAATAAAAGTGAATAATAAAATCCCCAAACTAGCGAAAAAACTCACCACTAAATAATGATTAGACAAAGGTTTGATTTTCCAAATCGGTCGTTTTAAATTTTTAAGGGAAAATGAAAAATAAAGCGAATCCAACGAGAGAATCACGAACATAATGCTTCGTAATTTATCTAACGCTAAACCGTTTTTTAAAAGAAAGAGATAAGTGAGTAAACTAATTAACCCAGTAATAGTGGCAATTACTATAATTAAAAAAATAAGATTAGGCGTGAGCACGCGACGCAAGTCAGTTTGACGGGGATGCCGTCGCATCACATCATCCTCTGCTTCTTCAAAGGCAAAAGCAAAAGTCATTAGACTCTCGCCGATAATATTGTTCCAAATTATCTGAATCGGAAAAAGCGGCAGTGGCGCGCCAAAAAGCAAAGCCCCACCCACCAAAACAATTTCACTAAAACCAGTGGAAAGCAAGTAGGCGACAATCTTTTTTAAATTATCAAGAATCCGTCGACCCTCAGCAATCGCGGAAATAATCGTGCTGAAACTATTATTAACCAATACTAAATCTGAAGCTGCTTTGGCCACCGCGGTGCCACTGCCAAGCGCGATCCCAATATCAGCGTGCTTGAGTGCTGGCGCATCGTTAACGCCATCACCCGTCATTGCCACAATCTCACCATCCGCTTGATAATATTTAAGCAAGTTTAATTTTTGCTCTGGTAACATCCGGGCAAACACGCGCGTATCGTTAATTGTGGGCACCACCGGCTCACCTTCAGGAATTTCCAATTCCACCCCTGAGAGAAAACTTGATTCATTATTTGAAATGGCTAACTCCCGCGCCACCGCCATCGCCGTTAATTCATTATCGCCCGTGACCATTACTACCCGCGCGCCAGCCAGCTCCGCAATTTTTATTGACTCCCGCGCGTCGGCGCGCAATTCATCACGCACGCCAATTAATCCGCCAAACACTAAACCGTCAAGGGTTTGGTTATGAGTTAAATTAGTAGTTTGATTGGCTGAAAGGTAACCAGTAGCCACAAACCGAATCATTTGTTTGGCATGAGTATTTAAAATATTATGAAAATATTGTTGATGAATTTTAGCAAACAGTTTTGGTTTGCCATTATCGTAAAAATATTTAGCTTGATTTAAAAATAATTCAGGCGCGCCGGTAACATAAATCCGTTTCTTCCTCCCCTCACCCTGATTAAGCGAGGCGGAAAATCGGCGTCGGGAATCAAAAGGCAAAAAATCTAATTGCGGTTCGCGTTCGAATAAATCATTTTGGTTAAGTCCAATATCCAAACCAGCTTTAATAATCGCGCGTTCAATTGGTCGACCAATAATTTTTGCTTCTTCGCCATGTTCTACAAAACCTTCTGACGACATCAGCGCCATCGCTAAAATATCGCGACGATCACTAACCGCCTCGCTCCGAGGCACAATTACTTCCACACTCATTTCCGCTTTGGTTAAAGTGCCAGTTTTATCGGTCATAATAGTGCTCACTCCCCCGAGAGTTTCTACAGCGCTTAAATTTTTTACTAACCCGCCTTTTTTAAAAATTGCTTGAACCCCAAAGGCTAGCACCACCGTAACGGCAATCGGTAAACCGGAAGGAATCGCCGCCACGGCTACCGCGAGCGCCGTAAGTAATGAATCCCACCATGCAATCCCTCGCAAATAACCAAGTAAAAAAATAATGAGAGTGGCGCCAGCCACCACCAAAGTCAAAAAGTAAGAAAGTTTTTTGATACTTTTTTGAAACGGGGTTTCAGTTTCGTTTAAGTTTTCGGTGAGGCGCGCGATTTTACCAATTTCCGTTTCGGCACCGGTGGCGGTAATTAACGCCAAACCCGAACCAGTGGTCACTAAAGTGCTCTTCCAAACCATATTTATTTGGTCGGTAATCCGACCAGCCTCGTTTAATTCATGAGCATTTTTGGTTACCGGTGCTGACTCACCGGTTAAAATGGCTTCATCGGTTGAGAGATTATGCGACTCCACCAAACGCGCGTCGGCAGGCACCAGTTCGCCTGCGGAAAGTGCAATTAGATCGCCGGGTATCAACTCCTCAACATTAATATTTTTTTTATCACCATTTCTGATAACGGGAACAAAATATTTTAGATTACCCGAAAGATCTTTAAAAATTCGCGCCGACTTTTCTTCTTGAGTAAAGCCCACCGCCGTGTTGGCAATCACCACCGCAAAAATCACAAAAAAATTAGCGTACTCGCCCAAAGCAAAAGTAACCACTCCAGCCAAAAGCAACACCAAAACTAACGGACTTTTTATTTGGTCAAGCAGTAGCAAAAAATGATTTCTTTGTTTACCGCTCTCAATAATATTGGCGCCGTAACGTCGACGATGCGCCTCCACTTGCGAGTGATTTAAACCAGTCTTTAGGTTTGAGTACAACTTTGCCTCCACCACCTTAAGTGGCATTTGATACCAAAGCACCCCAGCTTCTTTCAAGGACATAATCAAAGATTATAGCACAGATTTTAGATAATTTTTAATTCGTTCTCTATTTTCGTTTTCTTTATCGCCCTTAAAATAAATTTCAATATAAACAAAAGTTACTGCGTCATTATGATAAGCATAGATTATCCGCATTGAACGATCGCGTAAACTTTTACAAGCCAGTCGAGCCTTTACTATTTTTAGGTTAGAAGAATGATGCACTGTAACAAAGTTTGTGCCGATACCAACTGGGTTCAATTCAATGATTCCTTCAAATCTTTTTAAATCATCAGAAAGACTCGGGTATTTTTTCTCGAGTCTTTTAAGTTCTTTTTCAAATTCAGGTAATTGATTAAAGTGGCTCATACTCGCGAACCGAGGTTTCTTCCGGCCTATAAAAAACATGCTCATAATTAATCACCTCTTTGTTTTTAGCAACCCTCCATGGAGTATCTTTGTGTGACAACTCGGATAATTGTCGTGCCGTAAAATGTGATAACCGCTCAAGTTCATTGTCAATATGATTTAGCTCCTGTCCTTTAAAACCAGAAACATCAGCTTCAACAACCGGCAGATATTTTGTTTGGTCGCGGTCAAAATATTTACTCTTTACCACCACAAGCCGACCTTCACTCTCTAACTCTTTTACAATTTTTACGAATGATATAGGAGTTGGTCCATAAGTATTTCTAATGTATGTGGCACCCATCAATGGTTCTTCGTATTTTTCATAATAATCAAAATCAATAAAATATAATAGTTTATAAATCGCGGTTTGTCCGATATTTGGCCGACTGCCAACTTTACCCACGATATACAATAAAACTTGTTTAAATTTTTCAATATTTTCTTTAGGAATTTCTCTAACATATATCGTGTCAGTATTTACTTTTTTATCTTCACTGTTTTTATCAACCGTATCATGAGACACCTCAAAAAGACTAGCCAGAATCGCTTTTTGTTGTTCGGTGAGTTTTGCCACTCCTCGCTCAAGTTTAAGATAGGTCGGGCGAGAAATCCCCAAACTATTAGCGACTTCAGTTTGAGAAAGACTTAATAATTTACGCTTATTTTGGACCCAAGTAGACATTTCAAGATCGTAACATTTCATGCACATCTTTACAACTTAACTGTGTTTAATGTAAAAGTGTAAAGTCTTAATTTTTGACCCTACCGGCGTCTCCCGCGCCTCTCATCTCGTCGTCACGAGATTCGGACTGGGCACCAGCTCGCAACTCCGCAAGCTTGCGAAGTAATGCTCCGCTGTTCGACTCCCGGACGCAAGCAAAGTAGTTTGCTTGCTTAGGGTCAAAGCTCGTTGCTTCGCTCCTACGCTTTGACCCTACCGGGAGTCGAACCCGGATTTAAGCCTTGAGAAGGCTCCGTCCTAACCATTAGACGATAGGGCCCCTACTACGCTCCGATCTCGAATCGGAGCTTCGCAGGGCAAGCGGTAACAAATTTACCATTACTTGTCCCGCCGAAGCTCGAATTCCAAACGAGCGAAGGGGGAGACGATAGGGCCGTTTGAAATTTAAAATAGCATTATTTTATCGTTTTTTCCAGTTTTACAAATTTGATTTGACAATTTTTGTATATGTGATACATTATGAGTCGTTTTCAATATTGAAACATTGTTCATTTTCAAGGAGAAAATAAATGGAAGTCTTTGGTGATGTAATCAAGAGACCGACTGATAGCAATATCTTGGCTTTGCTTGCAGTCAAGATAAAGCAGTATGAAATAAGAATGGCTCAACCATGTAAAACAGAAGAATCACTTCTTGATGCCTACTGTAAACGCTCCTTGTGTCAGTTAATTTTGACACAGGAACAGGTTACGACAAATGATTTCGTGACTTTGGTTTCGCAAACTCTTATCTCGTATTTTAGTCCAGACGATCTTGAGGGCAGAACAATTAACGCCGTGGCCGAAGAAGTAGCCCTTAAGATGATGGGGTACATCATCCGCGCCTGGGCAGTGATCAATGATTACTGCCAAACAGGGGGCATGAAAACGCGGAAGAACAACCCTCACGGTTATTCCCTAAATTAATCCGAGATAACCCGAGAGAGGCTCGCGCACTGCGAGCCTCTTATTTTTTAAATTTACTACCGCTTTTTCCACTCGCTTTCTTGACGGCAGAGAAGTTCGTGCGCGCGGTCGGGTTCGGCGAGCACTTCTTCCACAATCCGTTCCAGACGCATTGATTGCGAACCTTTTACGAGCACCACATCGCCGGGTTTTAATAATCGTTCTAAATATTTGCCCGCCTCCCCCGCTTCAATAAAGTGTGCCGTTTTTCTTTTCCCAAACCGTTTTTTTACCGCCTCATCCACAATAAATTTCGCTCGCATCCCCACCCCGATAATTATATTGCACAAATTACTCGCCATAATTCCAGCGTTGCGATGCGCTTCCATTGTGTATGCTCCGAGTTCCATCATATCGCCGAGTACCACAATCCGTCGCCCCAGCACGCGTAAATTACTCAACATTATTAACGCCGACTCCAACGCCGTTGGCGAAGAATTATAAGTATCATCAAAAATAATCGTGTCCTTTGTTCCTTTTAAGGGTTGCAATCGCCCGGGTGGCAAATGGTAATTATCTAACGCCTCAATCGCCTTCAACATTTCCAAATTATTTTCATTGGCAAGCACTAAGGCTGGCGCGAGCCCCAACACTTGCTCTTTGCTAAACACTTTCGCTCGCACCGGCAAACTACTGCCACCAAAATTTATTTTAAAAGTCATTCCTAACGGCCAATAAGTATTGTCATTGTAAAGCAAATGTTCGTTGCTAATAAGATAATTCGCGCCTTCGTGGTAACCATAATATATTATTTTTTTGTTGGTCACCGAGAGCGCTATACGAATCTTTTCATCATCGCCGTTCGCCACCACGAAACCAGAAGTTTTTAACGCTTTCAGAATTTTTAACTTTTCCTTGGCAACATCTTCTTTATTATTAAATAATTCCAAATGCACCGGCAATTCAGGCAAGCGCGTAATCACCGCCACATCAAGTTTAATCCCTCGTAAACTGCGGAGCATATCGCCCGGTCGATCAATGCCCACTTCAAGTACCAACCATTTAGGATAAGGATAACGGAAAATAATCAACGCCAAACCTTCAATTAAATTTTTTAGCCAACCCGCCACATTACCCCAAGCATTTTCCGCGCGTAAAATGCTTAACGGCACCCCAAGTTCGCTATTAAAACTTTTTTGACTTTTTGCCACGCCACCGGGCAAATCTTTAAGGACACAAAAAATCGCATCTTTAACCATCGTCTTGCCTACACTCCCCGTCACGCCGATTATCCGCGGTTGATATTTCCGAATCACCAAGCGCGCCTCCAAAGCTAGCAACGCTATGAGAGTTTTTTTTAGAAAGTTTTTTGACATAATTTAATTAGCGGTCAGGGGGAATTTGATAATAATTGATTAAAAATTTGCTAATTTTAATAAACGGGTCAGTTAAGGTTTGAGACGCGTAAGTGACATTTTTCGGGTCCACCATCAAGAGAAACACCAGAAATTGCGGTTTAGAAGCGGGGAAATAGCCAAAGAACGAATGTAAGAACCGATCTTTATAATAACCGCCCCCGCCCTCATTATCAACCAATTGCGCCGTGCCGGTTTTCGCCGCCACACTATAGTGCTCATTTTTAACTTTGCCATTTTGCAAACTGGAATCCACCACTTCCACCAACATTTTAGTAATCGTTTCGCTAGTTTCGTTTTTAAGAATTTGTCGGTCACGCGAGGGTTCCACATTTTCCGAAATTTGCGAATCATAATTAATTTTTTGTGCCAAATGTGGCGTAACTAAATAACCGCCATTGGCGAGCACGGCAAAAGCGCGCGTGATGGCAATTGGCGAGAGCGCAATCCCCTGCCCAAACGACGCCGTGGCAAACTCCACGGCGCGCCCACTTTCCAAATTACCCAATAATCCTTTGGCTTCATTGGGTAAATCAATACCGGTTTTATTTTCTAAACCATGAGCATAAAAATAATTTTGAAATTTCACCGCGCCTAATCTTTGCATCGCCTCCACCGCGCCGGTATTAAGCGATTGATTGAGCACTTGTTGAAAATTAATTTCCCCTCGTCCCACGCCGTCATAATTGCCAATGCGCTTATCCTCAAACATTAAAAAACCCTTATCATTATAAGTGCTTTCGGGTGTAATAACCCCATCATCAATCGCCGCCGCAATCGTCAACGGTTTAACTACCGAACCCATTTCATAAACATTTTCCACCAACGGATTTTTTAACAGACTTAAATCGGTTTGCTTGGCGCCCGGATCAAAAGTCGGCAAACTCGCCATCGCTTTAATGGCGCCAGTTTGTGGGTCCATAATAATCGCACCGAGTTGTTTAGGATGCCAGATTTCATTTAAAATTTTTAATTCGCCTTCCACAAAACTTTCCACCGAGGGCTCAATGGTAGTAACAATATCACCCTCGCCTTCTACAGTTCCACCGAGCCAACCTTGTGTCACGCCGTTAAATAGTTCCGCAAAGAAATCGGAAAAAGAGAGCGCTGGCCTACGCTTAAGTACCGTGTTATATTGCTGTTCCAAACCATAAAGTCCGGTTAACTCATCTTTTTCATAACCCACAAAACCCACCACTTGCGCGGCGCGTTCGCCAGCTGGATAAAAACGCCAACGGGTCGGTATTAAAATTACGCCCACTTCTTTTAAATTTTTGATTGCTTGCGCTTGCTCCTCAGTTAATCGCGTGGCGATTTCCTCATACGGGTCATTTTTTTTACTCGCTCTTTTTAAAAATATATCTTTATCTAGCGTCACTAAGCTGGCTAATTTTTCAAACAATTCTTCCGGCTCAGCAGTTAGTGAAGGATTAATTGCCAACGTATAACCGTTTTGCAAAGTTGCCACCGACACGAGATTGCCATTTTTCTCACTAAAAAATATTGACCCACGGTTAAACAAACTTTTATCACCCGTCACTTGAAGCGTCGCTTCATCAGCGTAATATTCTCCGCGCACTACCGTCACAAAAAATAATTTTGTCAGCAAACTTAGCCCGCCAAAAAACATCAACAATGCCACCAATCGTAAACGCCAAACCGCGTTAGATCTCATTGTTTTTTGAAGATAACGCTAAATTCTCCCGTACCAATGAAGCAAAAATCACTTCTTCCGTGGCAGGCAAAAAACCTTTAGTTTTAGCCAATTCTGGGTCAATCGCGGAAATTAACGCCAGATATTTTGATTCTTGAAGGGCGATTGCCGGCTCAAGATTAGTAATCATTTTTAACGCTTCTTGACGCGCCACCGTAATCGTCACCACCCGACCGATAAAAATTAAATATAGTCCAAATAAAAATATGCTCGCAAAAATTAAACCAAGTAATTGGTAATGACGAGTTTCAATTGTTTGGGTTTGATATTTTTTCACGATTTAATTAGGAAGCGTAAATTAGCGCTACGCGAACGAGGATTGTTCAAAACTTCGGCGCGTGTCGGTTTGATGGCGTGGCGGGGTGTTTGCCGTCCAGCGCCTTCCGCTTCCTGTTCCTTAAAAAATATTTTTACTTGTTTCGCTTCCAAGCTATGGAAGCTGATAATGGCGAGGCGTCCGTGAGGGGCAAGTACTCGCCACGCGCCTTCCAGTCCTTCACGCAACGCTCGGAGTTCATCATTCACGGTCATCCGAATTGCCTGAAAAGTTTTGGTGGCGAAATGGAGACGCCGTTTTTGATACCAATGGGGAACAGCACTTTGTATCACCTTCACAAGATCAAAAGTAGTCTTAATCCCCCCACTTCTCCGTGCATCCACAATGGCTCTGGCAATTGAGTTGGCAAAGGTCTCTTCGCCATAATTTTTGATAATGGTGATCAGATTTTCTTCATCCCAAGTGTTCACAATTTCTTCTGCCGTTAAGGTGTCGTCAGAAACGTTTCTCACTAAGGTCATTCTGAGTAGCCCATCATGTTGGAAAGAGAAACCTCGGTCACTTTCCGCTAATTGTTCCGAACTCAAACCTAAATCAAAGAGCGCCACATTAATTTGGGTTACACCAATTGAATTAAGCAAGGAACTAAGATTTCGGAAATTACCCAGTAGAAAGTTTTTTTTACATTCAAGTGAACCGAGATTTGTTTTAGCTTCAGCGAGAGCGATACTATCAGCATCAAGTCCAATTAAGTGTCCGGTGGGTCCAATCATTCGTCCCATCGCAAGCGCATGCCCCCCGCGATTGATAGTGGCGTCTAATACTGTCTCGCCCACTTTAAGATTTAAACCAACTAAAACTTCATTTAAAAGAACTGGTTCGTGACTCATAAGTTATTTCTAAAGTGCTCCCACTTCTCCCAATTTTTCCGCCAAAGTGTCGGCCATTTTTTCCACTCGCATCGTGTTGGCGACCCATCTTTTTTCATCCCAAATTTCCAAACGGTCATATACTCCAGCAATCACCACTTTAACTTTTAAACCAGCAAAACTTTTCAAGAAATCTGGAATCAAAATACGCCCCATACTGTCTACTTCTACTTCCACTGCGCCAGAAAGCATAAAGCGATTAAAACTGCGAGAGTCGGCGGTGCCCATTGAGAGATGTGATAATTTTTCCGCGACGAGTTGCCAGGCCGGTAAAGGGTAAACAAAAAGACAATTATCCAAACCGCGAGTAATCACCACTTTTTGTTT
>JBBTTN010000033.1:0-1171 GCA_038064235.1 Patescibacteria group bacterium | reverse complement strand
GGCGAAAAAAAATAACTTTAATTCTCTCACCGTGGATTATTTGCGTGGTGACATTTCCATCCCTATCCCAGACAAGCGTCGTACTTCGGAAAAGGGCGTAATCAAAATCCGCGGGGGAAATATATTTAATATTAAAAATTTGAAAGTTGATATTCCACTCGGACGCTTGGTGGCAATTACTGGTGTTTCTGGCTCTGGCAAGTCATCACTGGTTTATGAAATTCTCCACAAAAATCTTCAAGCGCGGTTTGACCGCCGTTACCGTTCCAACACCGTTTATAATTGCAAAGAATTTAGTGGCACAGAATATGTGCATCGCGCAATCTTGATTGATCAGTCACCGATTGGTCGTACGCCTCGTTCCAATCCTGCCACTTACACCGGCGCGTTTACCCACATTCGCGATTTGTTTGCCACCACCGAGGGCGCGAGATTAAAGGGTTGGAGAGCCAATCGTTTCTCCTTTAATGTTAAAGGTGGGCGCTGTGAGGCTTGCCAAGGAAACGGCACAATTGCGGTGGAAATGAATTTTTTACCCACTGTGTATGTGGAGTGCGATGTTTGTCGCGGGAAAAGATTTGATAAAGAAACGCTGGAAATTAAATATCAAAAGAAAAATATTGACGAAGTTTTGCATTTAACGGTTGAGGAAGCACTAGAATTTTTTGGCGATATTCCGGCGATTGCCGACAGGTTAGAAACTTTGTCGGCCGTGGGTTTGGGTTACTTACAACTCGGACAATCCGCCACTACGCTCTCGGGTGGCGAGGCGCAGAGAGTTAAAATTTCCTCCTAACTTTATCGACCGTTCACCGAACGCACGATTTATTTACTTGATGAACCAACGGTGGGTTTGCATTATGAAGATGTGCGCAAGTTGATTGAGATTTTAAATAAATTAGTCTTGAAAGGTAATAGTGTAATTGTGATTGAACATAATTTAGAAATTATAAAAAGTTGCGATTATGTAATTGATATGGGACCGGAAGGTGGCGCTGGTGGCGGGCAAATTGTCGCCGTTGGCACCCCCGAAGAAGTGGCTTATTTGCCAAATTCTCACACAGCAAAATATCTAAAAAAAATTTTAAAAAAATAAAATTAAAGGCACCCCCGCGATCTCAAACTGGGGTGCTGCAAAAGGCTTTGGAGAAAAATGGTTGGCTATGTTCCA